>CAZGUQ010000009.1:1100-3804 GCA_964529375.1 Candidatus Woesearchaeota archaeon | reverse complement strand
TATCTGGGCTGTCTGGCATTCTGGAATAATGCAGAAAATGGCAAAATATCAGATAAAAGAAATGAAGATATTCACGGGCTTTTTTGTCCCATATCTTGACAAGAAGATAAAGCAACAAATTCAGAAATGGAAAAAAACCTTGTCTTCAAAACAGCTAGCCAAAAAGAAAATAAAAGTAAATATGGCAATACTTGGGGGTGGAGATGTTGTTTTCCCTATAATTGCCTCAGGAGTAATGCTTAAGACTCTCGGCTTGGGCTCTGCGTTGCTTGTTGTTTTGGGAGCAACCCTCGGTTTGGCGTATTTGTTCTTCTTTGCCAAAAAAAGAAGATTCTATCCTGCAATGCCGTTCATAACTGCGGGAATTTTTGCTGGGATTGCGGTTAGTTATCTGGTTTTTTGATTCTATAATTTTTAATAAAGGAGATTTTATAATATCAGAAAAACTTATTTCTATAATGGACATAGTTTTTGAAGTTACTGATAAATCTGGCAGAAGAATCAGACTGACTGGAAGACAATGGGAACATATCACGACAAAGCATCCTTATATGGCTAACTATCTTAATGAAATGAAAGATGCCGCCAGGAATCCTGATAAAATTGTCTCTCACGATATTGGAAATTTGTTTGATTATTATAAATACTACAAGAATAGAAAAGATAAATTAAAATTCTTAAAAGTCGTAGTTAAATATTTAAATAGCGGTGGATTTATACTTTCGGCGTATTTTGTTACGCATATCAATTAAAATGAAAGGACAAATTAGCATTTATTATGATGAAGAAGGCGATTATCTAGAAATAATGTTTGGTGAGCCTAGATCAGACTACGGAGACCATTTTTCTCAGGATATGGTTTTATTCAAAGACCAAAAAACAGACGAGGTTATTGGCATAGGAATTTATAATTTTAAGCAGCGTACAAAAGAACTAGAAGATTTGAAACTTAATCTTCCTATCCAGATTAATCTTTCTAAGTTAAATATTTAAATGGAGACGGATTCATTTTAACAGCACAATTTAAACCTTATATAAAATAAAATGGAACACAAAACATATGAAATATATTATGATGAACCTGGGGATTTCTTAGAGATATTCTTCGGAGAACCGGCAAAGTGCTATACCGAAGAGTCAGAGCCCGATATTTTTATCCGAAAAGACCAGGAAACGGATGAGGTAAAAAGCATAGGAATACTAAGTTTTAAGAAAAGAGGGGCTAAAATCCTTAATGGCGTTCTTTTAAGAATCAATAAAAAACTGCCCATTCAGATTTCTATATAGCAATATTGTTGTGCAATATTGTTGTCACTCCATAAAAACAACAAAACCATAAGGTTTATAAATAGGATTTCTCTGGGGGAAATATGAAAACAAGACTGCCTGTTGTAGCAGAAGTTGAAGGACTTGGAAGAATTGTTCAAGCAGATGGAGATTTCTATAAAAGTCTTAAGCTTTTAGCACAAGAAGGCGCAAAGCCAATCTCACTAAGAGACGAAGCATATGCAAGATTAATGACGCAAGGGAAAGAAGACGTTGGAATAACTTATGGAACAGGAACATTTACATCTGCTGGTTTTGAACATGCAAGAGGACAGCTTCCAATATTAAGGTTAGAATCAAGATTAAACAATCCCGAATTAGCAAGGCTCGTTGTTGAAGCAAATAGACAAGGAAATTATTTTTACACAGATTCAACAAGAGAGTACAAAAATTCTTTAAGACAAGCTCAAAAAGATTCAAGCAAAAAACCAAAAGAAAGAAATGTTATCCTGCTTCCCTCAAAAGATCCTTTTGTAATATCTGACAAAGAAAACTGGAAAATTTATGAAGCAATATTCAAAGACCAAGCAAGAGATTATTTTGAATTAAATGGTCCAATACCTATTGAACCTGTTAATAAAGATTTTGTTGATTCATACGATGGAACTCTTTTGACCTTGATGTGGTTCAGGAATCTTGACGACAGGTCTGAGCTTGACGGCAACTTCAGGCCCCTTTACGGCGGCGGCAGGTTGCGTGGGGTATTGAAATCCGGCGAAGCCGACGCGCTGAAAACACAGGGAGGAAGCAAGTAAAATGACAGCACCAACAGAAATACAGCAAGAAGTAATGCAAGAAACACCAGAAGAAACATTAGCAAGAAGAAATAAATTCCAAAGAATGGCCGGATTGCCAGAACTTACAAGCATAGTAACAATAGTAACTACCTCTAGAAACACTAATCCTGAAGTTGCTTATTTAACCAGATTTTATGCTCCACAAACTGCTCCGCAAATAAATTATCAGTGGCTTCAAGGAGAACAGAGATAAAATGACAGAAACAATAGAACAAAAACTGACAGAAGAAGCAACATTTGGAGATTTGGTAGAGGTAACTCTGAAAGACAGAAATTTCTGTGCTCTGCATACAGATAACGGAATAACTATTTTTGAATCAAATGCTAGCGAATTGCCGGCAGATGAACATAGAATTTTACATGTAGCTGGATATTATGGTGGATGGTATGATAGCAGATATGAAGACCAGGGAATCCAGATGGTTGAACATGTCGGAGGAGAGAAATTTTTATGCTTAAACCCCACTGTTCACGATATATCCGCTGTTTCAAAAATACATTCTACAGGGGCAGGACATATCAAAGTACCTCTTTCAGCTATAGATTCTTATTCAATTAAAAGCCAAGAAAGGAGGGGCTTA
>CAZGUQ010000009.1:0-1090 GCA_964529375.1 Candidatus Woesearchaeota archaeon | reverse complement strand
GAAAAACAAGGAGTACCACAATAAAATGCTCGTAAAAACAGAACTCATAAGCAAGATTAAGGATTACTTTGACCTTAATATCTATGAAACAAAAGTCTGGCTGGCTTTGCTTGCAAAAGGAGTTGCTTCTGCAGGAGAAATAGCCCAAATATCTAGAGTTCCAAGAAGCAGGACTTATGATGTTCTTGAAAGCCTGGAGAAAAAAGGCTTTGCAATCATAAAACTAGGAAAGCCTGTTAAATATCTTGGAGTAAAGCCCCATATGATCCTTGAAAAAATGAAGAATAATGTAAGAAGCGATGCAGAGGAAAGAATAATTACTCTGGGAAACATAAGGGAAACAGAAGAATTCAGAAAACTTGAAGAGCTTTACAAAGGCGGTATAGATCCTGTAAAAAGAGAAGATTTAAGCGCAGCAATAAAAGGACGTTCAAACATTTCAAATTATCTCCGTGAGATTTTACAGAATGCAAAACAAGAAGTAATAATCTGCACAAATGCAGACGATGTTTCTTCAAAGATAAAGCTGTTCCAGCAAACACTTGAAACCTTGAACAAGCATGGAATAAAAGTCAAGATGGCTTTGTCTGGAGATGAAAAATTGATAAAAAATATCGAGAAAAATCTCGGATTAAAGATAAAGAATATAGACATAGATGCCAAGCTTTTCATAGTTGACAAAAAAGAAATTCTTTTCTATCTTTCAAAAAACTCAGGCCCGGAAGACACGGCAATCTGGCTTAACTCTGAGTTTTTCTCACAAGCCTTTGCCGGCTTGTTTGAGAAGGCTGTTGGGGGGAATTAGAATATGGGGTTATTACAAAGATTAAGGCAAGCATATAATGTTGGAAGAAATTTATCTGAGCGCGAACAAGATTTTTTAGAATCTATGAAACACCTATTTGATGTTGGAATGCAGAGAGATTTTAATCCAAGAAAATTATTTAATCATAGTAAATATGAGGCTGCGGAGATTATTGCAAATAGTAGGTATTATGACAAATTAGAACGTCTATCTTTTAAAATTGGGCGTGCTGTACCTTACTTTAAATAAAAAATGACATCAAAAATAGAAACAATCCTGCCGGAA
>CAZGUQ010000008.1:0-22767 GCA_964529375.1 Candidatus Woesearchaeota archaeon | reverse complement strand
GCAAAATGCAATGTCATGGGTAAGAGAAAATACGCCTGTAGATAGCATTTTTGTTCATTGGTGGGATTATGGATATTGGATTCAAACAATGGGGGAAAGACCGACTGTAACTGATGGAGGGCATGAAAATACTTATTGGGATCATTTGATAGGAAGATATGTCTTAACAACACCACGGCCCGAAAGCGCTCTTAGTTTTATGAAAACCCATAATGTTTCTTATTTATTAGTTGATTCTACCGATATTGGAAAATATTCTGCATACAGTAGCATAGGAAGCGATTCAGGCGGTGAAGACAGATTCTCACAAATTCCTATCATGTTATTGGATTCTTCTCAGATAATTGAAACAGCATCTGGTGAGGCAAGATTATATCAGGGAGGGGGAGCTCCTGTAGACGAAGATATTGTTTATTCTGATCAAAATAGCAGCATTTTCCTTCCTGCAAACAGGGCTTATGTTATAGGTATGCTGATAGAAATATCAAAAGAAGATAACTCTTTTTCCTTCAAACAACCAATAGGAGTATTTTTTTATAATAATCAGCAGATAAGAGTTCCGCTAAAGTATCTTTATTACAAAGGACAAGTAATCAACTTTGGGAGCGGAATTGAAGCTACTGCAAGAATAACTCAGGGATTCACTGTAAGCGAAAGCGGAGGAGTAAGCGCAGACGATTTTGGTTCTGTTATTTATCTCTCCGCGAAAGTATCTGATGGATTATTTGCCCAGCTATATTTAATGGATAATTCTGAAAATAGATACAATACGATAAGCCAAGCATATTCTCAACCCGACGCTTTTGTATCCCAATTAAGATCACAGGGGGTTAATTCAGAAGATATTATTTATTTCCAGGGAATTAGAGGGCCGATAAAAATCTGGAAAGTTGATTATTCTGATGAAATTGCCATTAGGGAAGAATTCTTAAGGACTTCTGGAGGATACGGAGAATTTGACAATTTGCAGGTGATTAATTGACTTTCATAATCTTTAAAACTGTTAATCTTGAATTATATTATACAAAATTTACTAATCTGGTTTTTATGAAAATAGCTTTAGTCAACGACACTTTCTTATATGGAAGAGGGGCAGATACCGTCATATATGAACTGGCAAAAAGATTGGGAAGGAAGCATGATGTCTATGTTCTTGCAGGAGAAACAAACATAAAAGAAGAGAATTTCAAGTTCATTAAGATAAATCTTCCAAAATTATTTACTGGAAAGATAGGCGATTTCAATTTTTTTTATAACATGCTAAAATTAAGAAGGCAAATAAAAAAAATTCAGAGATTCCATCATTTTGATATATTCAATTTGTTTCATTCTGCATTGAATGTTTCTTTTACAGGATTTCCGGCAATAGTTACGTGGCTTGGATCTCCTCAAACAAAGAATTTTTTTAGAAGGGCCTTAAATAAAATGCTCTTGGTAACTCTGAAAAAAAACTTGAAAACAGTAACTATTTCTAAATATTTGAGAAAAAATATAGGATTCTTGGAAAATGTAGAGGTCATCTATTGCGGAATTTCTAGGGAATTCAGCCCAGCAAAAAAAGAGATAAATAAAAATTACATGCTTTATATAGGCAGATTGGAAAGGCACAAGAATATTGGCGAGATAATAAAATTAAGCAAGATATTGAATTTTCCGTTGAAAATCGGGGGATATGGGTCCGAAGAGAAAAAACTTAAGAATATGGCTAAAATTATCTCTGCACCTGTTGAATTTCTTGGATTTGTTGCAAGAGATAATTTAATAAGGCTTTACAGAGAATGCAGTTTTTTCATTTCTGCATCTAGATGGGAAGGTTTCGGGCTTATTTTTGCAGAAGCTGGCGCTTGTGGAAAACCATCTATTGCATATAGAATAGGCTCGATTCCAGAGGTTATTTCAGACGAAGAAACGGGTTTTTTAGCCAATAATTCAATGGAATTAAAGCAAGGAGCAGAAATGCTTATAAAGAACCCAAAAATCAGACAGAAAATGGGAAAAAACGCCTTGATATTCGGAAGAAAATTCAGCTGGGAAAAAAGCGCTGAAGAATACGAAAAAATTTTTTATAAGGTAATACAAAAATGACTATAATACTTGGAATACACCCTGGGCATGATTCTGGAGCTGCTTTAATAAAAGACGGAAAAATACTTGCAGCTGCAGATGAAGAGAGGTTTAGAAGGCAAAAATTCTGGGGAGGAGACTATCCTAAGAACAGCATTAATTTTGTAATGGAATATACCAAAACAAAAATAGAGGATGTTGACGCAATTGCAATTCCTGCAAAGAAATTCACAATATATGATTTTATAAAAATAGGTGCCAGATATGTTAGATATCCTTCTGTTTTGCTTAATAGAGTAAAAAAAACAAGAGATAAAAAGATAGGCTATGATTATCACGTAAATATAGTCAGAAAAGGTCTTTTTGAGCAATTTGGAAAATGTCCAAAAATAATTGGGGTAGATCATCATATTGCTCATGCTGCTTCCACATACTATTCTTCTGGAATGAAAAATGCTTCAATAGTTACTGCCGACGGCGTAGGGGGAGCTATCTCGGCAACAGTGAGCATTGGAGAAAGGGGAAAAATAACTAGAATTTCAAGCACGTTAGAGCCAGGCTCATTGGGCCATTTTTATGAAGCCCTAACAGAAGGACTTGGATTTCTTATAAATAGCGATGAATACAAAGTCATGGGGATGGCTGCTTATGGAAATTGGAAAGAAGGCGGTTATAAGGAACTGAAATCAATGGCTCCAAAAGTTATTGGTTTGAAATTCTGGAGAAAAAAACAATGGAATATCTTTTCAAGTTATGTAAATAATTTTTGGCATGTTCATCTTGCGGAAACCGCTTTTGTAAAAATGCTGATAGATAAGTACGGGAAGCTAAATGTTGCGGCTGCGGGACAGAAGGTATTGGAGGATCTTATGATTGAATGGCTAAAAAATGTTGTAAAAAAAACAAGAAGCAAGAACATATGTGCTGCAGGAGGGGTTTTTTTGAATATAAAGGCGAATAAAAGAATAAGAGACGAGCTTGGTGTTAATTTGTTTGTTTTTCCCCATGCCGGCGACGGTGGATTGTCTGTAGGGTCTGCTTTATATGTTAATTATCTTTTAAAGCCAGAGACAAGCTTTGAAAAAATAGAAAGCCTGGCTCTTGGACCAGAATATTCTAATGAGAAAATAATTGAAGAATTAAAAAAACACGAAAGAATTAGATACAAAAAAATTAGAAATATTGAAGATATTGCTGCAGAAAAAATCGCTTCAGGAAAAATAGTTGGATGGTTTCAGGGAAGAATGGAATTTGGGCCAAGAGCTCTTGGAAACAGAAGCATACTTGCAAATCCAACAAGCAATAAATACAAAGACAAGGTAAATATAGAGGTAAAATTTAGGGAAGAATGGAGGCCTTTCTGCCCTTCTATGATAGAAGAAGAATCTGATGAATATCTAATCAGTAAAGACGAGGCTCCTTTCATGATAACTGGCTTTGATGTCAAAAAAGATAAAGCGAAAAAAATAGAAGGGGTTGTTCATGTTGATTCAACAACAAGGCCCCAAATAGTCAAAAAAAACAAATATCCAAAATACTGGAGATTAATAAAGAAAGTAAAAGAAAAAATTGGTGTAGGGGTTGTTTTAAATACGAGCTTCAACAGAAAAGGTGAGCCCATAGTTTGCAGTCCGAAAGATGCTATTAACACTTTTCTGAACTGCGGCATGGATTTTCTTGTAATCGGAGATTACTTTGTGGAAAAAATAAATTCGAGTAAAAAATAGATTAAATTATGATACATATCCCTCTTTCATAATCCTTAAAAACTGATTTTGGTTTTTTTGAAAATGGATTGGAAAGGAAAAAAGGTTTTGATAACAGGAATAAGCGGTTTTCTTGGCTCTAATCTTGGAAAAGAACTCCTTAAACAAGGAGCAGAAATATATTCTATAGACAATTTCAGCTACATAGATTATGAGATTACTAAGAAAAAAGTTCCCATAATCAATGAAGTAAATATAATAAGTGGGGATATTTCTATTAAAGAAACATGGGATCGTGTTCCGAAAGATATAGAATATCTTTTTCATCTCGCTGGGCCTTCTTCAATTACCTTATTTAAAAGAAATCCAGAAAGATGCTATTATGAAACAATCTTTGGATTGTATCAAGTGCTTGAATTTGCCAAAAAAAACAAAGTAAAAAAAGTTATTTATACTTCAACCGGAAGCCTTTATGCCGGAAACAGAATGCCGCATAGAGAAGAGCTTTATCCAATAGGATATAATCTGTATGCTGCTGCTAAAATTGCCTGCGAAGCCCTGGCAAATTCTTATTCAAACGATGTAAAAAATCTTGGATTAAGAGTCTTTGCTGGTTTTGGCCCTGGCGAAGAAAGAAAGAAGGATTTTGCAAGCGTCATCTGCCTCTTTGCAAAAGATGCTTTAGAGGGAAGAAGACCTGTTATTTATGGAGATGGTAATCAGATAAGAGATTTTGTCTATGTTGATGATGTTGTAAGGGCTTTACTACTGGGCGCTGAGATAGAGGAGACAGGCATAATAAATGTGGGGACTGGAAAAGGCATAACGTTTAATGAAATATGGAAGACAATAAAAGAGCATCTTGGAACAGAGATAGAACCAGAATATATTCAAAAAGAAATAAATTATGTTGAAGAATTAGAGGCAGATACATTCAAGATGAGAAGAATTCTTAAAGTTTTTCCGCAGCCGACAGAAGATGGTATAAGAAAGTTCTTAGATTATCTTAAAAACAACTAATTTAATTAAGAATTTCATTATATATTTTAATCAGCTGTTTGTTTCTTTGGCTAATAGAGAATTTGCCTGTGGAAACAATCTTGAAACTGTTTTTTCCCATTTTTTTTCTTAATCCAGGGTTTTCAATTAGCAAAGATATTTTTTCCACAAGCTCTTTAACTGTTTCCGGGCTGCTTTTGGCTGCTATTTTTGGATAGTTTTCAAGGTCAAATCTATGATCATACCAATGAGAAGGGCTCTTAACTAATAAGCCGTTATAGCCATCTATTACAAGCTCTGGAAGAGTAAAATCATCTGTGCAGACTATTGGAAGCCCTGTAGACATTGCTTCAAGTATAGAAACACCAAAACTGTCGACAGTTGTCGGCTGGATATAAATATCGCAGTCTCCAAAAATTGCATCATAAAATTTCTTTGGATCTGGTATGTTTTCAAGATATTCTATGTTCGAAAGATTTAATTGCCTATTTTTTGGAACTTTTCCTTTATATTTAAGAGAAAGTTTTCCGGGATATTTCTTATCTAAAATCTTAAATGCCTCAAGAAGATGATGCCCTCCTTTTTCATAAAAAGTTCTTCCGATAAAAGAGAGCCTTACTTTGCCTGATTTTTTTCGCTTAAGTTTTGTGGTGCGGTAGGCAAGATAAAGAGTTTCTATTTTGTGCTTGAACTTTGAGCAGTCAATGTTCTCAAGAAGACTTTTCTTTGCCGATTCGCTTTGAGGGATTATCTTTTTGCAATATGGGGAAGAAAGCATCTTGATAATTATTTTCTGCATCAACGAATTTTTAAGATTTTTCCAATTCAATCCGCAAAAAGCAGCTCCAGATTCAATGTCAATAATCCACGGCTTTCTGTTTAAAATAAGAATTCCGCGAGTTGAATGTATTAAATCATATTTTTCCGCATTTGGAACAAGAGCCATTCTTGGTATTCCAAACTTATGAATTTTTGTTATGATTGCCCTTTTTTTCCTTGTTGAATCGCTGTTATAATCTTCTTTAGATAACTTAAAATGGTATTTAATCTCTTTTGGCGGATAGTTGAAGATTTCTGCAAACTGAGGATGAACACCAGGATTGAAAAAAACATTCAGTTTTTTCTGTTTTTCTCTATTTTTCTGCATGGTAGAAAAATGCTGGTGGTGTTTAAAAGGATTATTGTGGAGCAGTAGGGAAAATATCTGCATAAAGGTTTTAAATGGATTTTTTATTAAAACATAATGAAATGCAGTCTTATCATGACGGTCTATAATGAAGGAAAGACAATAAAAAAGGAGATAGAATCTTTTCTAAATCAAACAAGAGTTCCTGATGAGATAATAATTCTAGATAGCCTTTCTAAAGATAATACTGTGCAAATAATAAAATCCTTTAAGAGCAAGATAATAAAAATAATAGAAAAAAAGTCAGATATGGGTACTGCTAGAAACATTGCCATAGTAAAAGCAAAAAATGAAATTATTTTAGTGACAGATGGTGGCTGCATTCTTGATAAAAATTGGGTTTCTGAAATGATGAAGCCATTTGAAGATAACAAAGCAGATGTTGTTGGAGGAATCTTTTTTCCGCTCGCAAAAAATGTTTTTGATAAGTCCCAGGGGGCTGTAATATGCAAAAGTCTTGAAGAAATTGATGAAAAAAAATTCATGCCTTCAAGCAGGTCTCTTGGATTCAAGAAAAAAGTCTGGAAAGACGTTGATGGCTATCCTAAGCATGAAATCGGGGGTGAAGATACAAGATTTGTCCTTAATATAATTGAAAAAGGCTATAAAATAACAATAACCAAGAAAGCCATTGTTTATTGGAGAATGAGGTCGTTAAAGAGTTTTATCAGGCAATTCTATCTTTATGCCAAAGGTGAAGTCAGAGCAGGAAACCTTGCTTTTCCAAGAATGAGGCGTGTATTAATTGCAAGCATCATATTCCCTATTTATTTCCTTTCGCTTTTTTTTACTCTTCTTTTTTTCAGAGTCTTTTTCCTTTTTTTATTCTTTGTTCCTGTTTTATATTTTATATATCAAGGCATAAAAGTATCTAGAAAAGTCAATGATATTCGCGGATTTTATTATGGATTCCTATTTTCTTTTCTGAAAAGGTTTATGTACTTTTCAGGCATATGGGCAGAGATTTTGTCAAGAAAAAAAGACATGTATAGAAACGAAAACTATTAAGTAATTTTCTTAATTGAAAAAATGTAAAGAGGTATTTCTGGAATTACCTTATCTGCTCTTTCTATTTTATCTTTTTTTACAGAATAGGACTTATATCCTATATTTTTGAAAAAATCCAGGACATCTTGCGGATTGATTTTGTATTTTTTTGTATGTCTTTCTTCTATTTCAACAAAAACAACAGGTTTAAATTTCCTTAGGGTTTTTTTTGCGCCTTTAAAAACAGAAAGTTCAAAACCCTCCACATCGCACTTAATAAAATCTATTCTTTGTATTTTATTTTTCTTAACAAAATTATCAAGAGTTGTTATTTCAATTTCTTCAGAATCATCTTCTTTGTTCTTTTGCATATTCTTATTCCCTATATATGCAATAATTGTGTAGTGCATTGGTGTAATTATTTCTTTTGTTTCTTCTTTGGAACCCAGGCCTTTTTTTATAGGAATAACATTATTCAGATTAAATCTCCTTATTATCTTTTTTAATATATTATATGAACCTGTTGCAGGCTCAAATGCAAAGATTTTTGCTTGCGGATACAATTTTGATAGAAAAAAAGAATATGTTCCATAATTGGCTCCTATGTCTATTATTGTTTTTGGATTGCTTATGATTTTTGGTATTATCTGCATTTCAGATTCGTAAGATTTAGAGAACTCTTTTGCGAAAATGCTCTTGTCTTTTATTTTTGCAAATCTGGAGAATTTATATGAAAATTTTAAGTACCTAAGAAGATTTATGTTTTTTTGCCCTAAAATTTTGAAGGCAAGAAGCCTAAGTTTATCTTTCAGTTTCATTTGTTTAATTAAGAATGCTTCTTTTTACAAAGTTTACTATTTTATTTATATTTATTTTATCTGTACAATTTGGTCTTTTTAGATTGTCTGTTGAATAAGAACAATAAAATTCCTCATCTTCTGTTATTATTTTTTCCCCGTGATAAATTTCTATTTCTTGGGCAGATGTGACGGTGAAGTAAGTCAAAACGTATTTATTTAAAGAAATTCCCACGTGCATAGCCAGAGTATCTGGAGTAATTAGAATATCACAAAGGTTTATTATTCCAAAGAAGGTGTTTAAATCTACTATTTCATGAGTCTTAACTGACGGTATTGCTTTCTTTATCTCTTTGGTTTTATTAATTTCGATATCTGAAGGTCCTGTGATTATTAAGATTTCGGCATTGTTTTTTATTTCTTTTTTTATCTTATTTATAAGTTTTATCTGAAGATCTAAAGGAAGGACTTTTAAGGGCCATCTTTCCCCAGCACCAACAACAATCCCTATAATTGGTTTTTCTAAATTAATCTTCTCAATTTTTTTAATGGAAGATTCCATGATGTTATTTTTTAGATAAAGTTTTGGTTTTTGTTTATTCCAATTTAATTCAAGCATCCTATAAAGAATTTCTGGATATGAGAAAATGTTTGATTTTTTAAGTGCATCTGCTGTTTCTTTGCCAAATTTGCTAATTAGGCTCATGTTATACCAATAAGAAGATCTTGGAGTATATTCTTTTCGGCTTTTATTTTCATAAACACCAAAAATTGTTTTTTTTCTTATTTTTGTAAGAATTTCAAGGCATTTTTTGTCTTCTTCAAGAGAAAGAACAAGGTCAAAATTTAAATTATAAATTTGGTTATCTAAATTTTCTATAACAAAAACTTTTCTAAGATGTGGGTTATTATCAATTACATTTATCGACTTAAAGGAAGTCAACCAATATATTTTGGGGTTGAGATATTTTTCAATGAGACCTTCAATAATGCAAGTAGTTCTTAAAACATCTCCAATAGCACCTGTTTTAATTACAAGAATGTTTACCATAAAATCCTAGATTTTGGCGTCTATTTAAAGATTATGATTTTAGATATTATCACCTAGTTAATAAATGATAAAGATTATGCAAGAAAGCAGTATTATTCATTTCTATGTACTCTGATTGCCCACCCATTCTACTGAATGTTTTCATAAACCTTAGGTAGTAAGCTGGGCTTGTTTTTGGCGGTTCTCCATTAGACCAATCCCATTCAGACGGCTGGATATCATTTACATAGATCCTATAGTCATTTAAACTTCTGTTTACGTTTCTGGCCATTGACAATGCTTTTTCAAAAATTTGTGGGGAAAGAATTGCAGATCCAATTGAAATATAAGTGCCGTTTTGAAATTTGGATATTGTATCTACAAATTTCAAAAAATCTATTCCTCCAACTTTTCCTAAATCAGAAAAATTAAGCTCTGGATGAGTATGATGTATATTCTGTCCTATTGTAACTCCGACGCTGAATGGTATTTCAAGTTTGTATGCTTGCCATAGAAGGCTAATTTCTTTATTTGGATGCATGATTCCCAATTTACTATCTCTATTTATGAATCTTCCAATGCTCTCCCCATAACCTATATTCTTTTTTGCTCCTGTTTTTATTGCGGATGCGATGGCTTTTCCCGGCTCATTCCATAAACCAAATTGTCCTTCTGCAACATATCTTCTAACATCTTCCTCTGTTTTTCCCTGAAATGCAAGTTCCCAATCATGGATTACAACTGCCTCATTAGATAATATATGTTGTACATATCCTTTCTTCATTAATTCTATTAATATCTTAGAGAGACCGTTCTTTACTAAGTGAGCGCCAAATGCAAAGACTATAGGGGCTTGTCTTCTCTTAGATTTATTTATAGAAAGAACTACTCTTTCTAGTTTAGATAATTCATAATCAGAAACCGATTGAGGAGTTGAGTCTGGATCGACTATAGAAGATAAATAAGTTTTAGACTCTCTTTCAGATAATGGCTTTATTATTAATCTTGATCTATTAAAGAGCGGCATTTTATTCTCTATACATCTCCAATATTTTATCTATTATGTTTGTAGTTGAATAACCCTCTACTACAGGAAGGGTTTTGAAGATTCCATTCCAAGATTCTATTAACTTTTTTTCTTCGTCAATTTTTTCCTGTATAAAGGTTCCGCCTTTTACATGGATATCTGGTTTTATCTCAGATAGGGCTTTCAATGGAGTATCTTCTAAAAAAATGCAAACATAATCAACTGATTTTAAAGAAGAAATAATCTCTGCTCTTTCTCTCTCATGAATTATTGGCCTTTTTTCTCCCTTGTATTTTTTAATTGAGCTATCGCTATTGAGAAAAACAATCAGAATATCTCCTAATTTTTTTGCTTCCTCTAAAGTTTTTACATGAGCTGCATGAATAATGTCGAAGGCTCCATTTGTTGTTACTACCTTTATCTTTGAATTTTCTTTTCTTATCTTTGAGATTTCGGCTTTTAAGGATTCTAGGTTAAGGATCATTTTATTTTGGTCTTTCTATTATTTCTACTTTTCTCTTTATTCTTGGATCTGTGAAAATATCTGCTTCGTCTCTGCTTGGCATAGAATACTCTATTGCAACCATTCCTCTAGGACCGGCACGCGCAGAATGGGGTGTATTTGGAGGAAGTTTCAACTGTTCAGAAGCTTTCAAATAAATCTCATGTTTATTTTCAACATATTGATATTGACTTTTTGGAATTGAATATCTTGGACATTTGGTTTCTTCTCCAGGCAAAAAGAAAGAGCCGTCTCCATAGATTATATCAAAAGTCTCTGCTTTTCCAGGTATTAAAATTGAGCCTTTTGGAACTATTCCGTCTTCAATTCTTTCTCCATCTTCCTTAAGAGTGAAAAAATCATAATCCCGATTTTCAAATCCAACCAATCCTGAAAAATTCTGAACCAAATTTTCAAGCCTAATAAAATTTCTTAATTGATGTTTCATAAATTTATCAAAAGATTTGCTTTTTAAGAATCTGGTATCTGTATGATTCTTATTAGGAACAGCTAAAATATCTCTATGCCTGTGCTCTGGAAGAAATTGATCTGGAAACCAGCCAAGTAGTTTTCCAGTATAACCTACTTGCGTGTTGTCAACATTTCTCTTATATAATTCTCTTACACAAATGCCAAGACCGCCATCAATAAATTCTCTGTCAAATTCTCCATTAGAGATGCCATGATCAGAGAGCTCTATTAGTTTGGGATCTATAATTAATCCCGGAATAGCTGCCTTAAATAATTTTGAATATTCTTCCTGAAGTTTTTCGGCAACATCTTTGTAAAGCATTTTAATTCCAATTGTACTCCTTTCCTTTGCCGTTATATCTTTGAGAACTCATAACAATATTATCTCCTGGTTTGAAATCAAAACCTTTGAATTTTAAGGGCCATTTCACCCTTAAAACATTTATTATGTTAGAAAAGTTATATTCTCCAAAGAATTCCATATATGCTTGGCCTTTGGCTATTACCAAATCTGCTTTTTTGAATAATTCTTTAAATTCTGCTGAAACTTCTTCTTCATGCAACCCAAAACAGTTGCTTCCGGTGGAAACAATATTTCCAAATTTTTCAAGTCCAAGTTCTCTTAATTCTTCTGCAGTCATGTCATTTTGCATCGGACTTTCTTTTCCGACAATGTAAATATTATCTTTATTAAGATATTTAAGCAGGTAATTAAGCATAAAAACATCAAAGACAATTTCCCCTGAGTTATCTGTTAAATAAAAAATATTTTTTGCTGTTTGTATTCTTTTTTCCAAAAATTCTGAATCGTCAACCGTTAGCTTTTCCCTTTTTATATCTTCCAAATCTTTTTCCAGGTTGCTTGTATCATAGGCTCCTTTCAGGCAGGCTCCATAATCAATTATGTTTCCAAGAATAGAAATCAATAGTCTTTCTCTAAAATTTCTCGGGTGGAGATTTTTTATTATTTTAGCAGCCTCGTTATTTGAATTTATTTTAAGCTCTCTGTAGGGATCATTATTGCCAACCAACCTATACAGTTCTCTATAAATCTGTGTGGAAAATTCTGTTATAATAGGAGGTATATATTTATTTCTCTCAAATCTCAAAGTTATGTATTTTTTCATCTCGGCAGATATCAATTTAGCTCTTGCTTCATCTTTTGCAGTTAATCCAACAAAAAAATCTATCTGGTTTAGCCAATCGTTCAAGCTCCTGTCACTTGTTTTCATTTCAACCCCATAGATTCCAAAATTTTATCGCTTGATAATCCATCTACCATAGATAATAAAACTATTTTTCCCCCGTAGCTTTCCACTATTTCTCTGCCAATCACTTCTTCCTGGCTATAATTGTTTCCTTTTACCAATATATCTGGCTGGATAATTCCCAAGAGGTTTATTGGCGTTAACTCATCAAAAATAATAATATAATCTACAAAATCCAGACTTGACAAAATTTCTGCCCTTTCTTTTTCATCCATATAAGGCCTGTTCTCTCCCTTATTCGCTCTTACGGATCTGTTAGAGTTAACTCCTACAATAAGAACGTCGCCAAGTTTTTTTGCCTCACGAAATTGCCTTATATGCCCTATATGCAATGGGTCATAGTATCCATTTGAAAAAACTATTTTTTTTCCGTTCTCTTTTAATCTTTTTCTTAAAGGGATTAACTCGTCGATTCCTCTTATTTTATCTTTCATATGCTAAGATTCTATCTTTTATTTCTCCAGGTTTAACAGAAGTTGTGCCTGGCTTACTTATTGCAATAGCTGCTGCATGATTTCCAATATATACTGCTTCTTCTAGATTTGCTCCGGAAACTAAAGAAAGAGTAATTGCTGCCGTAAGAGAATCTCCTGCCCCTGTTACGTCTAAAACATCTTTAGCAAAACTTGGCAGATGATATATCTCCCCTGCTCTGCCAAAAGCAGAAACGCCCTTTTCTCCCTTTGTGAGAACTATATTTGAATCAAGCCTTTCAACAAGCTTTCTTCCAGTTCTTTCCAAATCTGCAGCCTTCATGCCATCTCCAAGAATGTTCTGCACTTCTCTTTCATTTAAAGTTAATAATCCAAATCCATAAAATCTATCTAAATTTCTTCTTGACATTCCAACAGAAAGTATCTTATTTTCCCTAGAAAAATTTAGTAAAAATTTTAAAAATCTTTCCTCTAAAAGACCTGTGCCAACCTCGTCATAATCTGCAAAGATAACTGCATTTGTTCTTGAAGATTCTTGTTCCACGTGCTTAATAATTCTATCAATAGAGCGTTTATGAATACCTTCAACATTTTCTAAATCAAATCTTATCAGTTGCTGCCCTTGTTTCCCGTTTGCAACAATTCTCGAATATGTTGGAGTGTTTCTGTTTTTATCAATAATCATTCCAGAAATATATATGCCTTTTTCCTCAAGGGCTTTTTTTAATATTTCTCCGCTGCGATCTCTTCCAATTACCCCGCAAGAATAAGTTTCTGCTCCCAAAGCTCTGACTCCAGAAGCAATATTCCCTGCGGCTCCGGGAACATATTCAACAGAATCTATGACTACCCTAGGTATTGGAGCCTCTGGCGAAAGAGATTGTGCAGTTCCATAAATATATTCATCCAAACAGAAATCTCCAACTACAGCAATATTTTTTGTATTAAAATTTTCTATTATTTGAATTAATCTTTCTTTATCAATCTCCATCTTATAAATACAATAAATCCATCTAAAAGTTAGAAAGAGATGTCTTTTAAGTTTTATGAATTTTCTTACTTTTCATATGTATTGAAGAAGTTCTCTTCACAAGGTTTTTATTGGCTGATTTTTATTGAGTTTTATGAAAATTCTGGTGTTGGTAAAAGAGATGGGTTCTGGAGGCGTAGAAACCTTATTAAAAAATATCTCTAAGGAATTTGAAAAAAAGGGACATAGTATGGATATTATCTCAAGAAGAAATGATTTAGGAATTAATTCGGTTTTTAGATCTATATTTCCTTTAAGAAAGAAAGTAAAGGAAATAATGAAAGAGAAGAATTATGATATTATTTATACACAAGACTGGAATATGGCCTTGCCTTTATTTTTCCCTTATCCTATATTTAGAAAGAAACATTTTTCCTTTTTCCATGCAACGCAAAAAGGAAGTGGTTTTTTTGTTCAGTTTCTTGTGGGTAATCTTCTTGGAAAAAGATTATTGACTGGGGACATAAATAATCGAAAAAGATTTTCAAGGTCAAACCTGATTGCAACAAGTGTTAATCTTGATGATTTTAAGCCATTACGCAAAAAAAAGATTTATTTGGGATGGACAAACAAGCCTTCTGAAAATCTTACTAAAGATAAGATTGAAGAGATAGGAAGAAAATTGAAGATTCCTGTTTTGATCGCAGAGAAGAGTATTCCTATTGATATGAATGAATTTTATAATAAATGTAAGATTTTTGTGAGTCTGCCTTTCAAAGAAGCTGGCGGCGGAGTGACATATATGGAATCTATGGCTGCGGGAATTCCAAGAATAGTGGGAAACATGTATGCTGAAGGATACAAATTTCCCTTTGATAAAGTTGAAAATTTTAAAAATCTTGAAGAGGCAATAAAAAATTCAAAAAAGAGAGATTACAGAAAATGGATGAAAGAAAGCAAGATTACATGGGAGAACCACACTAAGAAGTTAATTGAGATTTTTACAGAAAGAGGAGAAAATGGAAAAGATTAGAGTTGCTATATTGGGAGCAGGAAAAATTGGCAAATACCATGTTAAAGAATTTTCTGCGCTTGGAGCAGAGGTGGTTGCTATTCTTGGCAGTACAAGAGAAAGCGCCTCAAAAACTGCTGAAGGATTGAAAAATGAGTTCAATATCAATGTAAGGCCTTATCATAAGATTGAAGAATTAATAAAATGGGAAAGGCTGGATGCAGTTTCTATATGCACTCCTCCTGAAATGCATGAAAGCCAAATAAGGCTATGCTTAGAAAATAATTTGCATGTAATATGTGAAAAACCATTTGTTGAAACAAAGGGCAGCAATCATAAAATAGCTGAAGAACTGTTTAATCTTGCTGAAAAAAGAAAAAAAATTTTAACAATAAACACCCAATGGATTTCAATTGTAGATTATTTCAAAAGATATATGGATTTGAGCAAGCTGGCAAATTTTTCTATTTATATGGAACCTGCAGAGAGGGGAATAGGCATGATTAAAGATCATCTTCCTCATTCTAATAGCGTTCTAATAGAACTAATTCCAAATGGAAGAGCAGAAAACATAGAATTCTTATCAAAAAATGATGAGGCCATGTCTGTTAGATTCAAATATAAGAATTCAGAAAGAGAATGCGAAGTGAGATATGATTTTAAATTGAGAATAAAAAAACCCGGAGAAATTGTTTTTTCTTTAAATGGGGAATCTCTTAGGAGGGAAATTGGTCCAGCATATAAGCAAATATTTGTTGGAAATGGGAGAAGTTTTGAAATAGAAGATCCTTTGAAAGTTTCTATAAGGAGATTTTTAGGGGCTGTGGGCGGGTTTAATACAACCTTGGCGAATAAAAAAGAAATTTTAGAAAATATTGCTCTTACAGAGCAGATTATTGCCCAATACTATTTTCAGAATGGGAAACAAGACGGGCTTAAAAAAACAGATGAAAGAGTGGCTGTGATTGGAGGTGGAATTTTTGGAATTTCAACAGCTTTAGAGCTTTCAAAAAATTTTAAAGTCACGCTTTACGAGCGCTCGGAAGAGCTTCTATCTGGAGCCTCTAAGAATAACCATCTAAGGCATCATGGCGGATATCACTATCCAAGAAGTAAGGGAACTGCATTGGAATGTTTAAGATCAAGAGAAAGTTTTGAGAGAGAATACGGGACCTGTATAATAAGGCCTTTTAATCATTATCATGCTATATCGAAAGAGGATAGCAAAACAACTCCTGGAAATTACCTAAAATTCTGCGAAGAGCTAGGGCTTCCTTATGAGGTGGTTCAACTTGATGAAAGTCTTATAAATAGGGATAGAGTTTCAATGATTGTCAAAGTTGCAGAATATGCATATAATCCCAAAAAAATGCTTGAGGTAGTGAAAGAGAAATTAAAAGGCTCAGGAGTTGAAGTTAAGATAAATCACGAAATAAAGGGGGGAGAAATAAGGGGTGATAAAAAGATACTAAAAATATTCTCTCTTTTTGGGAATACAGAAGAAGAATTTGACTTTGTAATAAATGCAACATATGCTAATTTTAACAGTTTTAATAAGTGGTTTGGGCTTCCGAGAAAAAGGGTTCTTTATGAATTGGTTGAACTGCTGGAAATTGAGTTACCTATAAAAGAAAAAATTGGTTTGTCTATATTTGATGGGCAATTCAGCAGCTTAATGCCAAGGGCGGAAGAGGGGAGATTTACATTAGCCCATATAAAAGAGGAGATAATTAACGATTTTGTGTCTGATAATCTTGACCCGGAAGTAATGATTTCTCAAAACCTGATTACTAACAGGGAAAATATCTTAAAGGCTTCAATTGCAGATTTCCCAATATTAAAAGAGGCTAAAGTAATTCGTTCGATATATACAATAAGAGCAGTAAAAGCAGATGTTGATGATACAGATGAAAGACCGAGCGAGATTACTAACCACGGCAACGGATTGTTTACAATTTTCTCTGGGAAAGTTGTGACTTGTGTGGATGTTGCAGAAAGAATTTCAAGTATGATAGAACATGAATCTCATAACACTTAGCAGTTAAGGTATGCTTAATCTAATTTTTGTTAAGTTTTTTCCCATAATCTTTTATCAAATGTATTGTTCTAGAAAGGTAGAAATAAAAGAAAAGAAGAACAAAAATTGAACAAAGTATAACTGCAGCAAGATCAAATCCAAAAAATACAAGCAAATAAGGCAATGCAATTGTTATCATGTTTCTTTCGTAAGCTCCTGTGTGCTGGCACCACCTTTTTACTTTTAGATGTTTGTTTAACTTGACAAAAAATGAGTTTACTTTTGATATTCCTATTGTATCCAACTCTTTTAAGCCTGAGAATAAATCGCCTGATGTAACTGTTTGGTTTCTAAAATCCTGCTCAAAGTAGTACACTTTATTGATAACAGTCATGTTATACATCTTTACAACAAATAATAATACAGACCCGTAGATAAGGAAGGAATTTTGTTCAAAAATTCCTATTGAAAATAGAGACGCTAAGAATATGATTATAATTATTCTATCAGAGATTATATCTAGGAATCCTCCGACAGGTGATTTTTTATCTGCACCCCGTGCGAGATGGCCATCAAGGGCATCAGAAAGCATTATTAGATAGAGCATTATTGCTGAGATCATATAGAAAATTCTCATCTGAAGGAAAGGGGCAAGGAAAAGGCAGAGGAAAAGCAACGGACCCTGTATAAGCAAACGAAACAAAGTTATTTGGTTCGGAGTTATTTTGAGATCTTTTTTGTATATAAAATAAGCAAGTCTAATTGATAGAGGATCGATAGTGTATAATGCTGAAATCTCATCAAGGGGAAGGAGGGCTTTCTTGCTGAATTTTTCAAAGCTCAATTTTTTAGGCATTGAATAGAAAAAGGACTCTTTATCTTTTAAAGATTATGAATAGAACGATTATATCACAAAACTTAAAAAAACAAAAATGAAAGTCTTGGAATGGCAATTAAAGCATATTCAACAATTCACGAAGACGTTCTACAAAGATGGGATTTGGCGGCAGAAGTAATGAAAATTCCCAGAGAAGCATATGATATGCCAATCAAAGTAGTTAGCGATAAAACTCGAAAATCTGATTATACTTTTGGAGTTATTTATAGTCCTTACAGGAAGAAAAGACCAAACCAGTTGTATGTTCAGAAATGTCACATGTGCAGAATGGTAAATGACACCCAGATAGATATAAGGAAGGATTTATTTCCCGAGAAAGATTTAGGAGATTTCATAGTTATTCCAAATCAATATCCTTCAACTTATGGAGCAAGTCTAGCTATTACAAAACAAGAACGCCCAATGTACAACACAAAAGAAATGGGAACCCTAAAGGATGATTTAGAAGCCATTTCCAAGCTTTGTACTGAAACGGGTTACAGATTTTTTCATCAGACAGAAGGGGCAGGGGCAACAATCTCTAGACATGAACACTGGCAATTGATAAATTGGAATAATATGTATGATAGAGCAAACGGTGTGTATGGATTTGATAAGGCTAAAACTGAGAATTTACCCGGATTTGACGGAGTGGGATTTATGCCAGATTTTCCTTTTGCTCATCTCATATTTGACATTTATGATTTTGAAAAAATAGAATTTTTTTTAAAATCCCTGCAAAGAAAAAATCCAGCATTGAATGGATTAGATTCTGCACCCCACAGTATGATACAGGGACACGGAAATGTTTTAATTACTCCTTTTAAGGGCATTTCTGGAAGAAAAATTGGAGCCGCGCATACTGGAGGGCACATGTATGTACATGAAGAAGATCAATTTAAGGAAGCAGATTATTCTTTTTGTGTTGAATTTTTAAAACAGGGCTTGTTTCTTAAAGAAGAATTAAACTTGAGAAATTATCTTTAATCACAAGCCCAACGAAATCTTTCCTGATTTAATTTCTTCTTTGGCTTTATTAAGCCTTAAAAAAATTCCTACTTCTCTTATATAAGGATTATCTCTAAATGCAAAAAGTTTTTTCTGTTTCATTACTTGAGGAAAAATATCAAGCATAAAATCTGAAATTTGGTTTTTGGGGATAAAATTTAAAATTTCTGATTCAAGGACATAAATTCCAGAGTTCATGTATTTTTGATTAGGAGTTATTTTTTCTAATCTTTTTTTGTCTGATTCTTTAGGTCTTTCAATCAAATCGAAAATTTCGCCATCTGTTTTAACAGCCACTATTGCAGGAGTGCTCGTCGCATCAGTAAGCTGTTCCTTATATACAAAAATAGTTCCTATTGATTTTTTTGAACGATGAAAATCAAGCATTTTTGATAAATTAAGATTTGTGAGATTATCGCCATAAATAACAAAAAAAGTTTCATTTAAGAATTGTTTAAACTTATTTAATGCTCCTGAAGTTCCCGGCAAGTTTTCTTCGTTTTCAACAGAGTATATAATTTTAACTCCCCATTTTGACCCATCTCCAAAATAGTTTTTAATGATTTCTGGCAAATAGGAAGTGCTGATGAATATGTCTTTAATTCCATGTCTTCTGCACAACAAGATTAAATATTCCAAGATAGGCTTATTATCTATAGGAATCATTGGTTTTGGGATGCTATTAGTCAGGGGCCTAAGCCTTTCACCCTTGCCTGCACAGAGTATTACAGCTTTCATATAAAAATTTTGAATAGATACAAATATAAATGTTTGCGTTAGGTATATGTATTTATCATAAAGGTTATAAATGTATTTTTTTTAGTGGAAATAAAATAAAAATGGTGAAAAGAAACGTACAGCTTGCACAAGTTAATCTTGTCTATGCGGGAAATGCTTGGTTGCCTTATTCTGCAGGAATTGTTCAAGCAAATGCACAGGTGCAGTTGGATTTGAGAGAAGCATATAGATTTGCTAGCCCTCTTTTTATGAGAGAAAATCCAGGCACAGTTGCAAAATCATTAGACAGTCCTGATGTTCTTGGAATATCTTGTTATATTTGGAATTGGGAATGGAGCAAGACATTAGCGCGAGAAGTGAGAACAAGGCATCCAGAATCTCTTATTGTAATGGGCGGGCCTCAAGTGCCAAACTATTCTGATGGTTTTTTTCAGGAACATCCATATGCAGATATACTTGTTCATGGCGAAGGTGAAATTACATTTGCCAATATTTTAAGGGAAAGACTAAAAGAAAATCCTGACTATTCTCAGGTAAGGGGAATAACCTTCAATAGAGATGGCAATTCTGTAAGAACTGCGCCACAGCCAAGAGCAACTGAAAATGGTATAGACAAAAATGGAAAATCCACCCCTTATATAGAGGAGATTCCATCTCCTTATCTTAACGGAACATTTGAAGAATTGATGAGGGCTCATCCTGAACTTGGTTTCAATGCTACATCAGAAACGCACAGAGGCTGCCCGTATTCTTGTGATTTTTGTGATTGGGGTTCTGCGACATATCAGCACATAGAGAAATTTTCTGACGAAAGAGTAAAGGCAGAATATGACTGGATTTCAAATAATAAGATTGGTTTTGTCTATAATGCTGACGCAAATTTTATTTTATTTGAAAGAGATGAACTATTGACAGATTATTTGATAGATTTAAAGAAAAAAACAGGTTTTCCAAATCAACTTAGGGCAAACTGGGCAAAAAATGTTCATGAGAGAATTTTCAGAACTGCACTGAAATTAAACATGGAAAAAATGGACATGGGAGTTACGCTTGCCCTTCAGAGTCTGAATGATGATACTCTTGAAGCAATACATAGAAAAAATATAAAGCACCCTGGAGAAATGGCTAAGAAATATGAAAATGCAGGTATACCTACTTATACAGAGCTTATTCTTCCTCTTCCAAAGGAATCTTACGAAGCTTTTGTAGGAGGGTTAGAAACACTTCTTGAAAGAGGGCAACATAGAGGAATAAATATTTATCAGTGTATGTTATTGCCAAATTCAGAGATGAGTCATCCCGAATATGTGAAGAGATTTGGAATAGTCTCGATAGATTCCCCAATCTTGCAGAATCATTCCACTCCGGGGAAAGATCCAGTACAAGAGAGAACTGTATACGCAATAGCAACAGATGCTATGTCGATTGAAGATTTCAAGAGAGCGTTTCTTTTCGGATGGGTTATTCAGGCATTTCATTCTTTAGGATTAACACAGGATATTGCCATTCATTTAAAAGAAAATGGAATATCTTATCAAAGTTTTTATGAAGGTATTCTTTCAGAAAATCCAGATACTATTACAGGTAGAGAAGCAGCAGCCACAAGAGAGAGTCTCGAGAAAGTATTAAAAGATCCAAACAGAGGACAATGGGGTAAAATAGACAGAAGATATGGGAATATAGTCTGGCCTTATGAAGAATTTTCTTTTTTGAATATAATAACAGAAGAAAGGAATCTTTTTTATATGCAAGTTTCAGACATGGTTAAAAAACGTTTTGGCCATATTATTCCAGAAGAAATCATCCAGAACCAAATTTCAAAACTTGTAACTCCTGAAGAATATAATAATGACTTAAAAGAATATGCCAAAAGAATTGTTTGGTTCGGGAGAAAAAGCGGGGCAACATTCAAAGACAACAGAAAGAAGTTTGAGGAAGAATGTGGTATAGAAACAAACGAAACAAAAGCGAGAAAAAGTGAAGATGAAAAGCAACAACATTATCAGCAAAAGCATAGAGGATGTCTCCCTGTTTTGCATGACTAATTGCTTTACTTTAATAATCAGCCAGCATAAGTAAGTTTTCTTTTGGCCTCTGTCATTCCATATTTTTGCGCATAGAATTCGTCCTTAAGCTGTTCCCAATGAGCATCTCCCTCTGGCGTACCAAGTGTTTTTTCAACTTGTTCAATTTCTGGCCATTGTTCTCTTGGAAGACTGACATATAGATTGTAAACTCTTTGGAGCCTTAGCATTTCGTCTTCTTGCAAATACGGACCAGGCATTCTTAATAAAGATCTGCCGACAAAAGAGCTTGTTTGCGCTTCATGATCCAACCATCCTTCTTTTAACGCCATTTCACGTAAAACAGTGCCATGATAAGGGGTGAAAATATTTGGAGCGATAGAATCAAATCCGCCAAGTTCCCTATTAAGATTGACAGTATCAAAAACAAGTTCTCTTGTTTCATAAGGCATTCCAATAATAACATTTATAGAATAAGGAATGCCAACTCTTTGCACAATGCGGGATTTTTCAATCATATCTTCATTTGAAATATTTCTTCTTAATTTTTCTCTTCTGAACTGTTCATTTCCATGTTCAAGTCCAAAAGATATTCTGTATAAACCAACTTCTTTCAATCTTGCTAATTGCTTTTCATCCCGAATGTCTTCGAACCTTGTCTGCATCCAGAAAGGAACTTTTATATTCCGATACATATCTATGAAAGAATTTATCTCTGACATTGAGCGGGCCATGAATGCATCATCATTGATGTAAAGAAAGTCTCCTCCATTTTGCTCAAGCAGGGTCGTAATTTCTTTTCTTAGAGTATCCATGCTTTTACGTCTTAGAAAGTCTCCTTGTTCTCGCTCTTTTGCAAGAATTTTTTGAGTGGGAGAGTTGCAAAAAGTGCAAGTATATGGGCAGCCCCTGTAAGTCTCAATTGGAATAGCCATCCAATCTTTTTTTGCTCCTAATGGGCGTTTGAATCTATTTTTATCAAAAAGAGAGAAATCTGCAATCGGGGTTTTATTAACATCTACTACAGGTCTTGGAGCATTATAAATCGGTTTGCCATTCTCATCTTTGGCGAATGTGCCAAGAAGATTGGTTAAAGATGTTCTATTTCTAACAGCTTCACAAAAATCCACAATTGTGTCTTCCCCCTCTCCAAAACCAACAACTTGCGTATGTGGATCTGCAATAACTCTTTGGGGAACCATTGTGCTATAAACTCCACCGACAAGAGATTTTATTTCCGGGTATTCTGCTAGAACTTTAAGCATGTCTCTTGCCTGGGGCCAAGTATCTTCAACCACTGTTGAAAAAACAACAGCATGAGGTCTGAAATCATCTAATTTTTTTGAAAAGTCACCAAAAATATCTGTTTTTACATCTTGCCAAAATTCTGGATCAAATGGTTTATTTGCCAATAGTTTCTCAGTTAATACAGCAGGATTTGGCATTTCTTGGGGATTGTAAGATGTAAGATAAGGGGTGCAATCAAAAAGATCTACATTGTAGCCTTGTTGCTTTAGAATTGCTGTAAAAAGTCCAACCGCATAAGAAGGAGTCAGCATTTTTGTATAATTTGGATAAGCTATCATAACACGAAAGTCTGTTCTTTCTACTAATTTTTCCAGCATTTTATTATTTTTATATATTAAATTT
>CAZGUQ010000007.1:11742-22821 GCA_964529375.1 Candidatus Woesearchaeota archaeon | reverse complement strand
GATTATTATACTAAATTATCTCGCCGCATCAGCCTGCTTTTCTGCTTCATTTCTTCTTCTTACTGCATTGCTTTCTCCATTGTTGTCAGCAGCAAGCATTATTTCTTCTGCCAGGCTTTGGACAATGGTTTTCTTTTTTCCAAATGCTTTATCTGAAGAGCCATGGGCAATATATTTCAGTGCAAGATTTACTCTTCTTATAGGAGAAACATCAACTGCCTGCGGATATCTTGCACCACCATATTCAATTACAGTTATTTCGTCTCTCGGAGCAGAATTCTCCACGGCATTGACTAAAACAGCAACAGGATTTTTTCCTGTCTTTTTCTGGATTTTTTCAAAGGCATTCAGGACTGTTTTAGTGTTTTTTGAGTATTTTCCTGTTGACAATCCAAGAATTATCTTGTGTTTTTTTCCTCTGTGCCCTGCGACAGATACTCTGTTTATGAGTCTTTCAACAATATTTATTTTTGTCTGGCCGAATTTCCCTGTGTTTCTGCCATGGCTTTTAAGGATTAGTTTTGGTTTTAAGTTTATCACGCTTTTCAAACCCAAATCCATTATTTCAATTCCATCTGTTGAATACAAGTCAAATATATTGAAAATAAGCGGAGTTGCCTTATGTTCTGTCATTTTATCTTCTGCCCTTTTCTATCTTGCCCTGCCACAGCAAATGCAATGGCTGGTCATTTACTTGTATTACTTGAAAACGAACTCCTGGAATATCTCCCTTTGTTCTTCCTTGCTTTCCGCCAATTCTTTCAATTAAAACTTCATCATGTTCATCTATGAACTTCTGAGCCAAATTTCCAGGTATGAATGCCGTGACAACCTTTGAATTTTTTGTAAGCTGAACCTTGCAGCATTTTCTCATCGCAGAATTTGGCTGCTTTGCCTCTTTCTGAACTTTTTGCAAAACAATTCCCTTTGCCTGACTGGCCCCTTCAAGAGGATCTGATTTTTCATAAAGCCCGAGCGTTCTCACTTTATAATTCCTATCCCTCCATCTGAATTTTTTCCTGTTTTTCTTCAATTTTGACGCGTTTTTCAGTCCCATGATATTAGAATTGGGAAATGGTTTTTAAATGTTTTTGGGGGAGAATATTTATAACATTTGATTAATTACCTCATTAATGAATATAACTTTTACTTTACATTCTAAAAGGAAAATAAAGAAAAGAGATTTAACAGAAGAAGAAATTATTGAATCAATAAAGTATAACGATAAAACTATTAAAAAACATGGGAAATATTACTTTCAGAAAGATCTTGGAAGGGGAACTATAGAAATTGTTTGTGAAAAGATAGAAAATAATATAAAGGTGATAACTGTATATTGGATATAGGAAAATGGAAATAACATATGATAAAGAAGCTGATGCAATGTATATGGAATTTCGCAAAGGCAAATTTTTTAAAAATAAAAAAATAGATGATTTTACTATTATTGATTTAGATGAAAAAGGTAATATTCTTGGAATAGAACTCTTGGATGTAAGCAAAAGGATTCCTCTTGCGTCTTTGAAAGAAGTCAATCTAAAGAATTTAGTATAAATTCTAAACGTTTCGGGGGAAATTTAAAATAATATTATCTCTATAAATTAACTTTATCAGATTATCTTATTTATTATACTATATTTAGGATTGCTCAAGCAATCCTAAACTCCTTCCCGAAAAAATCGGAAACGATTTTCTGCATTTCAAGCAATCTTCTTTTGTTTCTTCCGATGAGAGCAGCCTTGTTTCTTCCCCCGCCGACCACAATCCCCGTATCAGTTATGTGAAAATCTCTTATCGTTAACGGGCTTATGATTGCCTTTATGAAATTCTCTGCATCCTGCAATCCGTTTGGGGCTGCAACCACGCGAATTCTTTTTCCGAGTATATTTCCCATTTCTCTTATGTTTCTTCCATTTTCTCCTATTGATCTTGCTACTAATTGTTTCGGAACGCAGAAAACAATGTTTTCATTATATTTGAAGCAGAATCTAGTGGAGACACGGGTTATTTGCTCAAATAAATTAAGATAACGCATCTCCTGCATATCAATTGTTTTTACCATTTGATTTATCAAATCTTTTTATAAAAAGTTAAATTAGAATTGTTTTATAAATCTTTGTTATATTTATTTGAAAGAAAATATAAATGATGAAAATCAGTCGCCTGTATATGTCATATTAAAATTATTTTTCTTTATCAATCACTTATTCACCTTCTCAACAACTTCTTTCTTTGCATGCTTCTTTTCTGATTCCTCCTTGACAAGAGGGCCTACTACCTTAACGAGCAAACCAGGCAGTCCTGTTCCTACTGGAACAGGCTGATTCAAAATTACATTTTCAATCACGCTTGTAAGATTATCTTTGTTGCCTTTTATTGTAGCATTCACAAACTGCTTGACAGGGGTTTCAAATGTTGCCCTTGCTAGTATAGAGGATTTTTGGGCAATTATTCCTATCCTTGTAACTCCCTTTACCTCTCCAAGATTTGTCATTGCATCTGCAACAAGCTTCAGGTGCCTCTTGTCTATGTCAAGTCCCTGCGTGTTCAAAACCTCTTGTATTTCATTAATTATAAGTTGCCTTGCAGCTTCTATTCCGAATACTTCTGCAGCCTCATGCAAATCATTTGAAATTAGTTTCTGCGGGTTTACTTCTTTCATCTCAAGAACCCTTTTCAAATTTGTTCCAAGAGTTATAATAATATAATCATTTTCTCTTTTGACAATAAGGATTTGTTTTATTCCCTTTATTCCAGATATGATTGTTTTCTTCAGCTTTTCTTTTATTTTATAGATCTCTCTGAAATTCATCTCTGGAGCTGAAACCGAAATTGAATCTGTTTTTTCCTTTGCATTGAATCCAAGCTCTTTCAATCTATCGACAATTTTTTTAAGCGAGATATGTGTTTGCCTCATTCCTTCCCTATCTATTTTTATCTCGATTTTCTTCTCAGAGAAATCTATATCTATTTTTGAAGAAATGTCACTTACCATGATTTCTTTTATTTTTTCTGCAAAAACTCGGGCGTCTCGCTCATTATTATATTCTTTTTTAAGATAAATTTCCATCTTGGGGCTTGATGGCTTCTTTCTCGCATCAAATATTTCAATTAGTCTCGGAAGTCCCTGTGTTACCTGCATCTCTGAAACCCCGGCAAAATGGAATGTTCTTAAAACCATTTGTGTTGAAGGCTCTCCAAAACTCTGGCTTGTGATTACTCCTATTGCTTCTCCGGGTTCTAACTCTCCTTGAGTATGCAATTGTGAAACATCCATTCCATCATCTCCGTAAATGAACTGGATTATATTGTTGTTGCTGTCTCTTATTGTTTTATCATATTCCACTCTTAAGTCCTGGAGAGCGTTTGCCAATCTTCTGTACAAATAACCAGATCTTGGCGTTCTAAGTGCAGTATCCATAAGAGATGCTCTTCCCGTCATTGCCTGGAAGAAAAATTCATCAGGCCTTAATCCCTTCATGAACGCGCTCCTGATAAATCCTCTTGCCTTTGGATGCAAATCTCCCCTCTTGAAAAAAGAGAGTGTTCTATCGTTAAAGCCGATTTCTATTCTTTTTCCCTCAAGATCCTGCTGGCCAACGCAGCATGCCATTTGCGTTATGTTCAGAATATTTCCTCCGCCGCCTGAGCGAATCATATGGGTAACAGGATTTTCTTTCGGAAATTCCTGCTTTACTATTTCTCCTATTTTTGTTCTTACCTCATTCAAAACCTTAAGGATTCTTATTTCCCTGGATTCTTCAGGAGTTTTTCCCTGTATTATCTCAAGCGTCTTGTTGTTATAAGAATCAATTATCTCCTCTGTCTTCTCTTCAGCTTTTTTTACTATTTCCTCAGACACGTCAACTACTTTTTGATCAACATCGAAATCATCAAGTGAAATTGTTATTCCTATATTTGTCAGATAGTTCTTTCCAAGATTGAAGGCTTTTCTCACAGTGTCAAAAGCAATCTCTCTGCCGAATTTCCTGTCTATTTCCTTTACGAGAATACCATCTTCATCTCCGAAAAGATTCTTGTCAGGCAATCCCCTTATTATTTCCCCGTCTTTTATCTTTATGTTTTCTCCTGAAAAATCCATCTTTGGAAGTATTTTTGAAAAAACCTCTGCTCCAGAAATATTCTTTTTTGTTGTTGAACTCTCAATGCCTGAATTGTAAAGGAGCTGGTTTGCATCTTCTCCAGATAAGTTTGCAAGGCCAAGAAGATAACTGCCCGTTATTGCATCGCCGATGCATCCTATCCAGTTTGTATTGTTCTTAGGGGAAATAAGATTTTTCTTTACTTCAAGAAGAATCTTGGCTTCTGCTCTTGCCTCTTCTGTCTGAGGACTATGGATGTTCATTTCATCGCCGTCAAAATCTGCATTATAAGGTGTTTTTGCGGCAGGGTGCAGCCTGAAAGTTCTTCCGGGCAAGATTTTTACATAGTGCGCCATCAAGCTTCCCTTATGTAAGGAAGGGTGACGATTGAAAAGAACAATATCTCCGTTTTCAAGATGTCTTTCAATTTTGTAGCCTGGAACCAACTCGCTGATTATCTCTTCTTTTAACTCTGGAGTTATTTTTTTCCTTTTTCCATCAGGTCTTATTATATAATTTGCGCCGGGATAATTCTCTCCTTGATTCACAAGCTTCTTAAGCTTCTCTATGTTAAGGTCGTTTACAGTTTCCGAGACAGTGACAATTCTTGCTATTTCAATTGGAATTCCTACCTCATTTATTTGCATTGAAGGATCTGGAGAAATTACTGTTCTTCCAGAATAATTTACTCTTTTTCCTGCGAGATTTTTCCTGATTCTTCCTTCTTTTCCCTTTATTCTCTCTGTGATTGTTTTCAATGGCTGGCCACTTCTGTGCCTTGCCGGTGGAATCCGAGCAACAGTATTGTCGAAAAATGTCGTAATATGGAATTGAAGCAAGTCCCACAAATCTTCAATAATTACTTCTGGAGCTCCTGCATTCAAATTCTCCCAAAGTCTTTGATTTGCCCTTATTATATCAGAAAGCTTATGTGTTAAATCATCTTCGCTTCTCTCTCCTGATTCAAGAATAATGCTCGGTCTTACTGTAACAGGAGGAACAAGAAGGGCAGTAAGCACAGCCCACTCTGGCCTGAAATGATGCGGATTTATCCCTATTTTTTTAAGCTCTTCATCGGGAATTGAAGATAATGACTCTCTTATTTCTGTTGGAAAGATTCTCGTTTTTCCTCTGTAAAAAGTTGTTGGTTTGTCTAATTTTATTTTTTCCTGGGCAACATTGCAATGAGGGCATTTTTTTACATCTTTTGCCTTTTTAATTCTCTGGCTCGGGGTATATTTTTCATTGTCTTTTTCAGACAGAAGCAATTTGCCGCAGTTTTTGCAAAAGCACCGCAAACCAAGCTCAATCAATGGAACATATTTTAAATGGATTAATGGCCTTGCAAGATCAATGCTTCCGGAATGTCCAAGGCATTCTTTTAATCTGCCCCCGCAAGTTCTGCAACGAACTCCCGGATCAATTGCACCCAGCCTTAAGTCCATCAAACCGCCGTCAACAGGATACCCATCTATATCATACAATTCCGGAGTAACTATCTTTGCAACAGAAAGTTTTTTTATTCTCTCAGGACTAAGAAGAGAAAATCCGATTTCCTTTATCTTTTTTCTTATTGCTTTTGCCATTTTTATTTTTATATTCCTCCAAACAAAGTCTCTTCAAGAAAACTCCCCTCAATTTTTGCTGTAAGTGCACCTACTGTACTAATTACAGGATATTTATCAACCTCTCCTCTTTTCCATGAATCTTCACTTACTCTTCTCCATAATCTGACACAATTTTCATCATTATCTATAACTACTCCATTTAAAATAGCAATAAAATTATTTTGATACACTTCTCTAAGAACATCTCTATTAGCTCTTACATATTCTCTAGCTGATATTAATTTTTTAGTTATTCTGTTCAAGTTTTCTCTTGTATATTCTATTGTCATCTTATTCGTATTTATTTTTTAATCCAAATGTTGTATGAATATGAAGGCCTTGAAGCTCTTCAATCAAAAGTTTGAATGCATAACTGACTTCAATACCCTCAACATCTTCTGAGTTGCAGAGAGGACATGCTGTTTTATTTCTTATATTGTCTTCTATTGCAAGTGCTCCGCAGCGGGTGCATATATGCAGAATAACCTTGTCTGAATCATATCTTTCTTTAAGCAATAAAGAAGCTCCGTGCGCAACCAAGGCTTGCTGTTCCATTTCTCCAAGTCTTAGAGCTCCACCGCGAGATCTTCCTTCAACCGGCTGTCTGGTCAATAAAGCTATTTTTCCAGAAGCTCTTCCATGGAGTTTGTTTCCGACCATGTATTTCAGCTTCAAATAATATAAATTCCCAACAAATATTTTTGCCTGCATTTTCTTTCCTGTAACTCCCGAATACATTGTCTCTTTTCCATCATATCTAAATCCAAGATCCTGAAGCTGCTGCTCTAATTCTTTTTTATCCGCTCCGGAAAAAGCTGTTCCATCCATTATCTCGCCGCGAAGGCAGCCGACTTTTCCGGCAATCAATTCAAGCAAATAGCCGATAGTCATTCTGGAAGGAAGTCCGTGGGGATTAAATATAACATCTGGTTTTATTCCCCTTGAAGTAAAAGGCACATCTTCTTCATCAACTATTAAACCAATAACGCCTTTTTGTCCATGAGATGTTGCGAACTTGTCTCCAAGTTCAGGAATCCTCTGATCCCTGGTTTTTACTTGGACTATTTTGTTGCCGTCATCGTCTTCTGTCACAATCACTGTTTCAACAATTCCCTTTTCCTCCTGCTTCATTGAAACGCTGGATTCTTTTTTTGTTCGAACAGAGATTTCCCTTGCTTCAGAAAGGAATTTTGGAGGGCTGACTTTTCCTATCATGACTTCCCCCTCGTTGACTTCTGCCTCTGGATAAACTATTCCGTCAGATTCAAGGTGCTTGTAGCTTATTTCTGTCTTGTAGCCAGATGCATCTTTTTCAGGGATAACTATTTCATCCTTTAAACCCCCGGCATAATTCATCTCAATTGCGCTGTAAGGTCTGAAATAAAAACTTCTTCCGACGCCCCTGTCAAGGCTTCCTTTGTTAAATACGAGCGCATCTTCCATGTTATAGCCTTCATGAGTCATTACTGCAACAACAAGATTTTGGCCTGCAGGATATGTCTGCAGAGTATCATAGACAAAACTTCTTACAATTGGTTTTTGCGGATATTGCAAAACAGAAACATCTGTATCAAGCCTTGCAAGATAATTTGCGCTGTACAAACCGAGGGCTTGCTTCTGGGTTTTGCTTCCACGATTTAATCTTGAGCTTTGATCATGATTTGAATAGGGAACAAGCGCAGTAACAACACCAAAAATGTCTGTTGGGTCAATTTCAAGATGGGTATGTTCTTGAGTCAATTCTGTTTCATAAAGAGCCACGAGAGACTCTTCCTCTTCTGCCGCATCGAGATATTCTATTATTCCCTCTCTAACAAGATCTTTCCATCCTATTTCCCCATTTTTCAGTCTTAAAAGGTGCTCGTCTTTTAATCTTGGAATTCCTTTGTCAACAATTATCAATGGCCGCAAAACCCTGCCCGGTTCTGTTGCTATTGTTATTGTCTGAAATGGCTGATCGTATCTTATATTAACTTGTATTGGAAGTTCTGAGTGTCTTCTTTTTTCTCTTATATTGGCCACAAACTCTTTTGGATTTCTTATGCTTCCTATAAAAATTCCGTTGAGGAAAACATCTGTTCCCTCTGCTCCCTCTGGTTCAAGCCCATGGCTTGCAAGATCCTTGAGAAATTTTTCCTCATCTAAATTTGTTCTTGTTGAAACCTGGCTCAATATTGCAAGATTCTTTCGCAATCCTATCTCTGTTCCTTCAGGAGTTTCAATCGGGCAAAAACGCCCGTAATGAGTAGGATGAAGTGTTCTTGCTGCAAAATTTTCCTGGTCACTCGGAAGCATAGATGAAACACGCTGAAGTTGTGAAATTGTTGCAAGATAATTTGTCTTGTCCATGTTTTGTGTTATTCCGCTTCTTTCTCCTGTCCAGCTTCCTGTTGCAATTGCCGATTCTACTCTATGGGAAAATAATGTTGATTTCGCTATGATTTTTATCGAAAAAAACTTTTTTCTTTTTGCGGATTTCTGCAATGAGTATTGTATATCTCTTATTAAAATTCCAAGATTAACCCGAAAAAGCGTTGAAAGCAAGTCTCCGGACAAACGAACACGCTTGTTTGCATAATGGTCTTTGTCTGTACGCAAATTTGGATTTTCTTTGGCAGTAAGGAACTGTTTTATCAGTTTGCAGAGGGTAACTGCTTTTTTCAGCCTGTCTTCTTTTTTTTGTCCTATGTGCGGGAATAGATATGAATCAATTCTTCCCTTGACTCTGTCGAGAATTTCTTTTTTTGTTCCCTGCAAGCCTGTCTTTTCAGAGATATGCATCATTGCGTCTTCTTTGGAAGCAATATTTGCGAATTCATATAAATTGACTATGACAGAATCTGTTTCCTTGCCTATATATTTTGCAATATCAGATTCTTTTATCATTCCCAATGCCTTTAAAATAATTATTGCAGGGATGTCTTTGAATTTGCTGAAAGACACATCAATCATTCCTTCTTTGTTCTCTGAAATAAGTACAGGAATTCTATATGTTCCTTTTGAAGAAAAAAGCTTGAGTGTCAAATCTCCTTTTGAGTTCGTTTCTATGAACGGCTGATTTTCTGCCAAGTCTTCAGCCATGACCATAACTCTTTCATTTCCCTTGATTATGAAATATCCCCCAGGATCCAATGGATCATGGTAAGTTTCTATCAGCTGCTCTTTTGTCATGTTGCTTGTATTGCACGCCCTGCTCCTGACCATTATAGGTATTTTTCCTATCTCTACAACTTCAGAATCAACCTGATCATCTTTTTTCACTGTAAGCTCGAGAGTTACAGGGGCTGCATATGTAAGTCCTCTTATCTTTGCTTCATGAGGGGTTATAAGAGAAGAGCTTCCATCGGCTTCTATGACTTTTGGCTTTCCAATTTCTATTTTTCCCAATGTTATTTCAAAATCTTCATTGACAATTGTTTCTGCGATTTCATTGACAATTTCCTGCATTCTCTTTTCCAGAAAATTGTTGAAAGAAGTTACATTGCTTTCGACGAGGGAATGCTCTTCAAGATATTTTTTTACTATGATGTGCTTGTCTGTTTTCATGTTAGTTTAATTTCTTTATTTTAACGTTAATATAAATCCCGAAATGCTAAGTTATAATATACTGTATTCTTGCTATATAATTTAACCAGCATCCTCTTTAACACTATATTTTTATCAGCTAGTTTTATCATATTAATCACACAACCACCCTATAGTATAGATTTACTTGCTCAGAATCTTCATCTTTTCTTTCTATTTCTATTATATCTCCTATGTTGCAGCCTTCGGGCAATGCAGGATCTGTTGAAAGTATTTTTGGCAGTTGTGCCTTGGAAATATTAAATTTATTTAAGATATCTTCAATCTCTTTTTCTTTTAATTTGGTATGCTTTGGCTTTAGAATATGCATTTTAAGGTTATCGACGATAAATTAGCCCGAACGTTGGTAGTAATTTCAGCGCTAATTTAATGACTATGGGATAATAAAAGATACCAAAATTTGGTTTTTAAACTTTTCGTAAGAAATGGTTAAAGCTAAAATCGTAAGATTTTTGTCTAAAAATCTTTCTGTGAAGTGCGGTTTGCACAATAATTGATTCATCACAACCATTTTTATAAACTTCTTCATTATAAAAATTCCATGAATATGGGTTTAATTGGTGTTTTGGGTATGTTACAGGCAGCGAATTCACCTCCACAAATTCCTACAGGGGAACAGGCCATTCCTGCTATAGATTCTTCCAGCGAATATGTTGCGCAAATAGAATTCTATCTCAAAAGGACTGTGGAAAAAAGGGGTTATAACACAGATTTGGGAAATTTTGTAACCTGTTGGCGAGAAGAATTCTTTAGCAATTCAGATGAACTAGAGGTTATTTTTTGCAATGCTATTTCTAAAGAAGGGATGGGGAGACTATTACGGATTGTTAAAACTGATCCAAAAGGAAAATCTTCTGAAGCTTCTGATGAAGGGGCGACTGGAAAAGTAACAAAATGCGCATATGTAAGAGGGGACAATATAATTTCCGGTGTTAATGAAGGTTGTAATGACTATTATCTTCCTCTCTTGAAACCAATAAGAGATGCTCTAAAGAAAGCATATGGGAGATAAATGGCCCCGATGACCTTGGAACTAAAGTGTTACCTTTTCTTATTATAGGAACATCCTGGAAATTAAAGGCGAACTCTCTTCTTTCTTAATATTTATTAGAATCTTCTTTTCTCTTGGCATCTCTTCAAAATATAATTCTAAAGCTTCCTTTAATCTATCTTTTGCCTGTTCGATAGTATCTCCCTGGGTAACTACATTAGGAAATTGTATAGAACTTATACTATAAACCTTATGTTTACCCCTGCCTTCAGGGACTATAATAATATCAATTTCTATTCTACTTCTCATATTTTAAGTTAAACATTTAATCTATTTAAGTCTTTTTAAAATTTTCCATCAAATTCCTCCCTTTTTATACCTATTTCTTCACATTCTTTAAGCAAATTTAATCTTACAGCATTACTCGGTCTTTTTACATTAACTAAGACTATTGGTCTTTTCAAAGAAGGTAAGCCACCAATTCTATTTATGATTATATGATCTCCTCTAATTCTTTTTATTTCAAGATTATGTTTTCTTAATATAGAAACTATCTCTCTCACTACCGGAGTTAATCTATGGCCCATTAATAATAACAATAATTAACTAATTTTAAATCTTTTTCCACAGATACAAATGGCCCCGATGGGATTTGAACCCACGACACCTGGATATCTTCGCGTTAAGCGAACCTTGTCGAGTTCACAACACGTAAAAGTCCAGTGCTCTACCAGACTGAGCTATGGAGCCGATTAGTTAAAAATGAAATTGCAATTTAAAAGCTTATTCTTTA
>CAZGUQ010000007.1:0-11732 GCA_964529375.1 Candidatus Woesearchaeota archaeon | reverse complement strand
TACCAGACTGAGCTACGGAGCCTTATTCAGATTAAGTAGTTCAGATGGTCGTGCATTGAAGCAACTTACCAAACTGAGCTACCAGCCGTATTTCAGTATAAGTTTTATCATTTAAAAAAGCTTTTGTAATAATAAATAATCATATATAATCTAAATTAAAGTTGTTTTATACATTAACAATTTTCTATATCGATAAGTGAGCGACTAAAAGGAGCGAAAGTAAAATCTTTTCTTACAAATGCTTCCTCAATCTCTCTTCAAAATCTTCTTCTGCCATAGATCCCACAAACTGATCTATTACTTTTCCATCTTTGAAAAGAACAAAATTTGGTATTGAAAAAACCTTGAATTTCCTGGCAAAATTTTGGTTTTCATCAACATTTATCTTTCCGAATTTAATCTTTCCCCTGAATTTGGCACTAAGTTCTTCCATTACAGGAGTCATCATTATGCACGGCATGCACCATTCTGCCCAAAAATCAATTAATACATTACCCTTTTCAATGAACTTGCTGAATTCTTTATCTGTCAATTCAGTAACGCCTTCCTTATATAATGTTTTCATTTAACTTAAGAATTCAGGAGATTTATAAAAGTTTTCTTAACCAAATTATGTTAAGCCAACAGGTGATGGAATGACAAATTTACGATTTTATCTTCTATAAATAATAGTTAATAATAATTTATTACCCGCTCTTTTTTAGAATAGTGTAAGAACCCTTGCTACTTTAGTGGTGAGATGATGTCACTTAATTAGCAATATGCAACTGTCGTCGGTTAATACTTAATTTAACGGATTTTACCACATTTTAAATTAACACAATCTCTTAACCAACTATAAGTGTTCTCTTTATTGCCGGATAAGGATTATAGCCTTCTAAAGCGAAATCATCAATTGTTAATTCTTTATACGGTTTATTGGCAATAGTTACTTTTGGCAATTCTTTTGGCATTCTTGTAAGCTGTTCTAAAATTCCTGTTACATGGTCCATGCCTTCTCTTCCTTTATCTTCTGCAGGCAGTTTTTTATTTAGCCACCAAAGAACTTCACTATATTCTTCAGGATTTTTTTTTGCTTTGACCATTAATTTAAATCTATCTAAATTATCTCCATACCACTTAGCCCTTTCACCAGCCCCGCAATAAAAATGAACATCTCCAAAAGTATGCACAAATTCTCCGGGCTTTAATCCAAGTTCTTGTGCGAAGATTGTTGTAAGAAGAGAATAACTTGCAATATTAAATGGAACTCCAAGAAACATGTCGCAGCTTCTCTGATAAAGCTGCAAATTTAATGATTTTCCGTCTGAATCAAATTGGAAGAGAGTATGACAAGGAGGGAGAGCCATGCTTGGAACTTCATCAGGATTCCATGCAGTAACTATATGCCTCGAAGAAGTAAGGTTTTTTTTCATACCCTCAATTAATCTTTCAAGTTGGTTGATTCCGTTTGGGTCTTTGACATAAACTTCTCTTTTTTCTCCATTTACAACTTGCATTCCCACAGGATGGAATTTTGGCCAATGTACCCATTGCGAACCATAAACAGGTCCAAGCTCTCCCCATTTTTGCGCAAACGCAGAATCTTCTTTTATTCTTTGAACATATTCATTTCTTGCAGAAACCCATGATTCAGAATAACTTTCAAATGCCTCCGGAAATATTCTTTCTTTAACCATCCCATTTAGATTATGCTTAAATGCATCATCATCCCATAAATGGACATTATTATCAACAAGATATTTTATGTTTGTCTCTCCTCTTAAAAACCAAAGCAATTCGTGGGTAACTGTTTTAAAACCAATTCTTTTAGTTGTCAATGCAGGAAAACCTTCACTTAAATCATATCTATTCTGATGCCCGAAAATATAAATTCTTCCGACGCCTCTTCTCTCATTGAATTTAAATGTTGACTTAGGTTTTTTTTCTGAAGAAAGAATTTTAACTGAGTGTTCTAAATACTGCTGCACCATTTTTTATTTCATTAATTACGTCTGAACTTCTGTTTCCCCTTGGCTTGTGAGTCTTCCGCCTTGATGTTGTCCGGAATAAGGCCTATTTATATCACCAATTACTGGATAATATTCAACGCTAAATAATCTTGCACCCAAATCAAAGTGAAAATCATGTTTTCCATTATTCATCATGCCAAAAGCAAGCACACCCTTATATCCAGGGGTTGTTCCAGTATGATGCAAGCTTACACAGCCTCTTTGCAATGAACTCCTAGGAGAAATTTTTGGAACTAAAAACATTTCAGGAAAGAATTTATCAAACTTTATTTTATATGGCGGAGCATGGATAACTTCTATTGTTGCAACAAGTAAATACTCTCCAGGAACCATAGTTATTCTTTTGAATCCGTCTGCATTAAAATCTCCGACAGGTTCTGTTTTTGGAGAATATCTTTTTCTCTCGGGCAAATCTGCAGGCAAATAGCTGTCTCCAATTGGTCTTACAACGCTTCCAATCCTTAAATCAAGAACAGTTCCTTCCGGATTATTCAATTGCATCTCGCTTAAATTTCCAATCAAATCATGTTCTTCATTCAATTCTAAAACTTTAAGTGCAGATAATATCATTTTATCCTCTTTTATTTAATTTCAATAAACAAATTCCAGATTTTATAAAGATGATTGTGGTGGAATTATCTTATTCTAAAGGCAAAACAACACCGTCATTCATTTTTACTAGTTGAATATATCTTGTATAGTGCTCTCTTAAATTCACCCCTACTTCTTTAAACATCTCTAAAGTTCTTCTGTTTCTCTCAGCGCCTGGGTGGTTGGTCTCCCAATTTTTATCAACAACAACTTCTTTTATTCCAACCTGTATAATCCCGCGGGAACAATCCATGCAAGGTATTCCATTAGTGTAAATTATACAGCCAACCAAAGAAAGTCCGCCCTGTGCGTTATCGATGGCATTTCTCTCTGCATGTGCAAACCAAAATTGCTTTTCTTCTTTTTCCTGTCTTGCAAGAATAGAATCATCTAATCCGCGGACGAAACTATTATACCCTGTTGAGCGCACCTCTTTTCTTGGCCCGACAATAACAGCACCTATATGGGTTCTTGTGTCCTTGCTTCTTGATGCCACAAGATAAACCATCGTCATGAAGTAATCGTCCCAAGCATGCATTGTAAAAACAAGATATAATAACACTTTATAAAAATAGTTGTGATGAAAAATAATTAAAGATTAACACTTGCTGAAACCACATTCTGGATTCATACATTTCTGACAACTTTCTAACATTGCAAGAGGATTTCCACAATCTGGGCATAAATTTCCAGAGTTGTGTTTTCCATTTGGTTCTACTTTTTGACCTTCTAATTCAAGAATTCTTTTTATACCCTTTGCAACACCATCTGGAAGAGACTTAACTTTTTGTGGTCCAAGTCCGCTTGTAGTTTCTCCACCAATACCTTCTAGTTGAGAAACTATATATTCTGGAAGAATTCCAGCTTTTAATGCCATAGAAATCAGTCTCCCATAACCTTCAGATATAGCGGTGACATCTCCTCCCGCTTTCCCAACAGAAATAAAAGATTCAAAGGGGTATCTTGAACCATTTTCACTTTCTCTATTTAATGTAATAAAAGCATCTCCATAAGGGGTTGGTACTTCTTCAGTTCTACCCATAATATCACTAGGTCTAGATCTTTTTATTTGAGCCATTACTAAATCGCTAAGGTCTTTTCTTGTGATATTTTTTCTATCCGTCTTTCCAGTGCCTGCTACTAAAGGTTGATTTTTTCTTGTTCCATCTCTATAAAGAGTAACTCCTTTAATCTTCAATTCATCAGCAAGGAAAAACACATTTTCCATATCTTCAACAGCAGCATTATTCCTGAAATTTATTGTTTTGCTGATTGCATCGTCTACATGTCTTTGAACAACACCCTCCATCCTTACCTGTGCTTCAGGACTTATATCATATGATGTTACAAATACGTTTTTTATCCTGGAGAGGTTTATCACCCTTCTTGCAAAATGCTCTTCGCTTTCGTTCCCCGCTCTTGATATTTCAAATCCTTGTAGAGATCCATTTTTTCCAACATATTCTGAGAATTTACTCCTCTCTGATTCAGCAAGGAAAGGATATTTTTCTATTTTTTCTTCCAGTATTTCATCAGGTATTCTTATTGTTGTTCCCTGAACTGTTGTCCTTGTGTAAGCCAAAGCAAATACAGGTTCCATTCCCCCGCTTGTTTCAGCTAGAGTGCTAGTTGTTCCTGTTGGAGCCAGAGTTCTGGTAATAGCATTTCTTTTTGGTCTTCCATTTCTGTGGTGGCTATATTTGAAGTTTGGGAAAGCTCCAAACCTCTCTCCTCTTTCAAAAGAAACCTTGTCGCTTTCTTCTTCCCAATATCCTAAGAATTTATCAACAAACTCTCTTGCTTCTTGAGTATGATAACCCAACTCCAATCTGTAAAGCATTCTTCCAAGACCCATAAACCCAAGCCCTATTTTTCTGTTGCTTTTTTGGGTTTGTTCTATTTTTGAATTTGTAAATTCATTTTGATCTATCGCATTATCAAGTATACCCACCATTAATTCTAAAGATTCCCTTAATTTTTCATTACTAAGTCTATAACCAGAAGGAGTTGATTCATCTCTTTCAAGAACTTTCTCAAGATTTGTATGCCCCAAAACACAAGCTTCGTAAGGGAGAAGTGGTTTTTCTCCGCACGGATTTGTCGCATCCATAATGCCCACACCAATAGGAAGATTTATAGTTCTTCCGTCTGCGTCTCTATGATGAATGTGTTCGTCTACAAGTGTTTCAAGACTTACTCCTGGTCTTCTCTCTTTAAGCCTTTCAACTATCTCTCTGGCTTCATCATCTCTACCTTCAAGTAAATAATTCCTATAATGTCTAGGATGGGTTGGATTTGCATCATTTATATGACCCACCATAATTCCTCCTGGCTCACCATTTAACCAGGCCATGTAAGCAAGATGTTTCATAACCACTTTTGCATCAAGATAAACCAAACCATCTTTTATCTTTCCTATTTTCCTATACTCATCATCCAAACCTTCTGGAAGCCATGGGCTTAGGATGGTTTTTCCATCTTTATCAATCAATAAAGAGACGCGGGCTTTTTTGTTGCCTGCAACAACATCTACTGCTTGTTGCAATTGTACCAAAGTATAATGTTGTTGGATGTGTGGTCTAACCCCAGGATTATAATGAGGATTTACAAGATGATAAAATCTGTCTTCACCATCGGATCTAGCTGCTCTCATAAAATCATGATCAATAGCAACAGAAATGTTCGCAGCTGGAATCTCTCCATCTTTGCTTTTTGAATGTATAAATCTTATAACATCTGGATGATTCCAGTTAAGCATAAACATATTAGCCCCCTCTCTTTTTCCACCCTGATTCATGGTTGTTCCTAAAACAGTTGAATATGCAGACATAAATCTAACAGGTCCATCTGTTGTTCCGCCGGTTCCTGCTATTGTTTCATTTGCAGGTCTTAAATTGGAGAAGTTAAATCCAGTTCCTCCTATTGCTGCTTGTATATCTGCAGCGTCTGCCAATGTTTCCCGAAGAATACTTTGTCTTGAGTCGTATATTGGCAAGACAAAACATGCAAATAATTGTTCTCTTACATTTAATTCTTGCAGAAGATCATTTTTAAGCCTATTATCAGAAAGCCCTCTGGATTCAAATTCCTTGAGAAGTTCTCTTGCAAGGATTTTGTGGCCGCCATTAGCCATATAGGGAGTATTTGGGAAAATTTCTCTGTTAACAAATCTATTAAATACTTCTTGAGTTAAATCCCCTTCATTTATTTTTGGATCCTTACTTGCAAATCCGTTGGCAACCAATCTTGCCGCCCTATAGAATACAATTTCTGGTGTTTCAACGTATCTTTTAGATTCTACATCCCTTCTTCCCCACTTATCAAGAAATATTTTTTCATAGGCTCCATCTGTTTTCTCGCCTCTAAGTCTAGCATATGTTGCCTCTACCACATAGCTTGGAAATAATGAAATCTTTGACACCAGTCTATCAATTTCGTAAAGGGGAGTCTTACCATCATCACTCTTAAATTTTCCTAACTTTTCTCTGACAAAACTTAGCCTATCATCCAAATCAACATCAGCAACTCCCGCTCCTCTTCCTCTCATCTTAAAGTCCCCTCAACTCCTTTTTGAAATCGCTGATGTCTTGAAAATCTCTGTAAACAGAAGCGAATCTGATATAGGCAACGTTATCGAGTTTCTTCATTTTTTTCATGACTAATTCTCCAATAATAGAACTTTTTATTTCTTTTTTTCCTCTCTTCATTAGTTGTTCCTCAATCTCTTTTATCATTTTGTCTATTTTTTCTTTTGGCACAGGCCTTTTCTCAAAAGCTCTTTGAACCCCCGATTCAAGCTTTTCCCTCGAAAACTTTTCCCTTCGTCCATCTTTTTTTATAATATAAATCTCTGCCTGAGCTGGTTTTTCATAGGTGGTGAATCTCTTTTTGCACTTCAGGCACTCTCTCCTGCGCCTTATTCCCTCAGGAGATTTTCTCCTGTCAGTCACCTTTGTGTTTTCCCCGCAATATGGACAATCCATTAAGCATACAAGATATTGTACCTTAAATATCTTTTGATTGCTACTTATTGTATGACGTAGTTACCAGATGATAAAACCCTTTAAATAGATTTATGTTTACTAAAGCATGATAACACAAAAGGACAGATAAAAAAGATAATTTTATAAAATAGAATTAATTCTTTTCTTGATGAGCTTCCCTTTAACTCTCGATGAAATTTCTAGCGAACTTTATAAAAGATACGGGGTTTAAGCCTGAAAATTCTTATTAAGTTAAAACATCATATTTTAAAATCCCATTATTTCTTCTAAACTAATGACAAAAATAATAGAAGCCGAGCCAGGAACTACCCAAGAGATAAAAGAAATTCTGCATCCTCTTGTTAGTGAATGGTTCGTCTCAAAATTTCAGGAATTTTCTCTTCCGCAGAAATATGGCGTTGTTAACATCTGGAAAAGAAAAAACATTTTGATCTCTGCAGAAACAGGGGGAACAAAAACTCTGACAGCTTTTCTTTCCATACTTAATCATTTAATAATTCTTGCGGAAAAGCATGAGTTAAAAGATAAGATTTATGCTGTTTACACATCTCCTTTGAAGGCACTTTCCTCAGACATATGGAAAAATCTCATAGAACCTCTTCACGAAATAGAGGCTCTTGCCCATGAAAAAGGAATAAAACTCCAAAAGATAAGAATTGCTTTACGAACAGGAGACACGACAACAGCAGAAAAATCCAAGATGCTAAAAAATCCACCCCATATTTTAGTTACAACTCCAGAATCTCTTGCAATAATTCTTACGAGCAAGAATTTTATAGAACATCTAAGAGAAGTTGAATTCTGTATTGTTGATGAAATCCATTCCTTGGACAATAAACGCGGTGCTTATCTAAGCCTGACTCTTGAAAGACTTAACGAAGTTTCTTTAACATGGCCAGTTAAAATAGGCTTAAGCGCTACGATAGAACCAATGGATGAAGTTGCCAAATATCTTGTTGGCATGGATTCCGACAGAGAAGTTTCAATAGCAAAAATAATCCTTAATAAAAAAATAGATATTCAAGTTCTTTCTCCTGTGAAAAATGTAGTAGAAGACGCTGAAATCCACGTGAAAATGTACGAATTAATCTCTTCGTTGATTCAAGAGCACAAGACAACGCTTATTTTCACAAACACGCGTTCTGCAACAGAACGTGTGGTTAATTATTTAAAAACGCTATCCCACTGTTTACGGAGATGAAAATATTGCAGCACACCACTCTTCATTAAGCAAAGACCATAGATTTGATATTGAAGAGAGATTGCGTGCAGGAAAATTAAAAGTTGTTGTCTGTTCAACAAGCCTTGAGCTGGGAATTGACATTGGCTTCATTGATTTGGTTATCATGCTTGGTTCTCCAAAATCAAGCTCAAGAGCCCTACAGCGCTTGGGAAGAGCAGGACATCAACTGCATAGCACTGCAAAAGGAAGATTCATAATTTTAGACAGAGACGATTTAGTAGAATGCTCTGTTATCCAGAAAGAAATGGTTGAAAAAAAGATAAACAAAATAACTTTTCCCCATAATTGCCTTGATGTTTTAGCACAGCAGATTTTCGGAATGGCAATATACAAAATTTGGCAGGAAAAAGAGTTGTTTGATTTGATAAGGAAAAGCTATTGCTATTCAACTTTGACAAGAAATGATTTTTTAGATATTATTAGTTATCTTGCAGGAGACTATGCTCTTGAAAAAAACCATGTCTATGGAAAAATCTGGCGTGACTCCGACTCCAAAGAAATTGGCAAGAGAGGAAAGCTTGCCCGTGTTCTTTATATGACAAACATAGGAACAATTCCAGAAGAATCCTTTATAAAAGTAAAAATTTCTGGTTCAGAAGAGCCTGTAGGAATGATTGACGAGGGTTTTTTGTCAAGGATGAGAAAAGGAGATGTTTTTGTTCTCGGAGGAAAGAAATATCTCTATAGATATACAAAAGGAATGAATCTTTATGTTGCTTCCGAAGTAAGAAGAAATCCAACAATTCCTTCTTGGTTTTCTGAAATGCTTCCTTTAAGCTTTGATTCTGCTCTGGAAATAAATAAATTTCGCGGATTAATGAGTAAAAAATTAAAATCTGATAAACCTAAGAACGAAATTCTCGAGTTTATTAAAAATTATCTCTATGTTCCCAAAGAAACAGCAGAAGCAATCTATGGTTATTTCTTGGAGCAGCATAGCTTCCTAGAAATTCCCGATGAAAATAACATTATAGTAGAAAAATTCACAGACAATGAAAAGAAATATCTTCTTTTTCACACTCTTTATGGGCGCAGAGTCAATGATGCTCTCTCCAGAGCATTAGGCTACATTATAGGTGCTTTGGGCGGCAGAGACATAGAGCTTGGAATTACTGACAATGGTTTTTATCTTGCAGGAGAAAACATGATGCTAAAAAGGGCACTAGATGAATTAAAAGAAAAAAACTTGGAGAAATTCCTGAAAGAGGCAATAGACAGGACAGATGTTTTAGCCAGAAGATTTCGCCATTGTGCCACAAGAGCTTTAATGATTCTAAGAAATTATAAGGGAAACAGAAGGACTGTAGGAAAACAGCAGATGAAATCTCATTTCCTGCTTGCCGCTGTAAGAAAAATAAGCAACGAATTCCCAATTTTGCGTGAAGCCAGAAGAGAAATTTTTGAAGATTTAATGGATATAAAAAATGCAAAGCAAGTTTTGCAATGGATTGAACAAGGGAAAACAAAAGTAAAAGTTATTGAAACGCCACTCCAGAGCCCATTTGCATTAAGCCTCATTTTGCAAGGACATTCAGACTTAATCAGAATTGAAGACAAGCAAGCTTTCCTGCGAAGAATGCATGAGTTGCATGTGAAGAATATAATGCGGGGAGGCGTTTTACAATAAAAATTGTTGCTTCGCAAGATCAATTAATCTACCAGTATAAAAACAAGAAATTAGATAAATATTAAAATGATTTTCTTTATTTAAAAGTTTAATAATGAGTGAGCGTTAGCGAACCTAATATCAAAATGCCCCCAAAATACATCTTCATAGACAAAGCCCTGTTTTTTCCCAATCAGGGAATTCTTGCAATCGGAGATTTGCATATTGGCTATGAGCAAGCTCTTGTAGAATCTGGAATTCTAATTCCAGAACAGCAAGTAAACGAAGTTATTGAGAACTTGAAGAAAATAATAAAGGAGATTGGGGCTAAAAAATACAAATTAAAAAAAATAGTTTTCCTTGGAGACATAAAGCACCTTTTCAGCTATGAATATGCAGAGAAAGTCAATTTCAATCGTGTTTTAGAATTCTTAAAAAAATACGTCCCTGAAGAAAATATAATTCTTATAAGAGGAAATCATGATACAATGGATCTTGGCTTTGATTTCAGGAATTATTACATTGAAGAAAACATTGCATTTACCCACGGCCACCAGGCATTTTCAGTTCTTTACAATAAGAAAATTGATTATGTTGTCACAGGTCATCTTCATCCATCAATCATAATCGAAGAAAAACCAGGCGTGAAACACGAAACATACAAATGCTTTCTTGTTGGCTCTTCAAGAGGAAAAACATTTATTGTTATGCCAAGCTTCCTTGAATTTTATGAAGGAACTCCTGTTAATTTCTACAGTGAGGATTTCGTTGAATCTTTTTCAATAATTTCAAAGAGAGACATAATGAAATTTAAAATTCATGTTGTCGGCGAAGACAAGGTTTATGGGTTTGGAACTGTTGGGGATTTGTGACTAAAACTACATAGCTTCCAGCTTTGCAATCCGAGAATCAATCGGCGGATGAGTTGAAAAAAGCCCCTGGATTTTTCTTTTGAATGGGTCTGAAATAAACAGAGGAGCCATAGCTTTTGCAACTCGGTGCTTTCTTTCCCTTTCCGAAACATGCTCATTTTTTATTTTTTTAAGGGCGTTTGCCAATCCTTGAGGATATCTCGTAAATTTTACACCTGTTGCATCTGCCCCGTATTCTCTCTTTCTTGAAATAGCAAACGAAACAAGCTGCGCAGCTATCGGAGCAAGAATTGCAAAAACAATTCCAAGCAAAATTAAAAATATTTGGATTCTTCCATCTCTTCTATCTCCACCTATGTTTGTATACCAAAGGCTTCTCAGGAACATCTGGGCGATTATTGAAACCATTCCAATCAAAACAGCTGTAAGAGTCATGAATCTTATATCATAATTTGCAATATGAGACATTTCATGAGCAACAACACCTTCAAGTTCCTGCTTATTGAGTTTTTTCAGCGCCCCTGTTGTAAAGCAAATGACAGCATGGCTTGGATCTCTTCCAGAAGCAAAGGCATTTATTTCTTCTGATTCCATCACGTAAAGTCCTGGCATTGGCAAACCAGAAGCTATAGACATACCCTCTGCCGCGTGGTAAAACATTCTGTGTTCTGTTCTTGAGGCTGGCTTTGCTTTCACAGAAGCCAAAGCAATCTTGTCTGAATTGTAATAACTGATTAAAACATAAAACAGGGAAAAAATCGTGGCAAAAATCATGATTATAAAGAAATAACCCGGATCAAGAACCATAGAAATAATGTAGCCAAGAATTATGAAAAATATGAATATAATTATTATCAGCAAAAATGACTTTATCTTATTCCTCTGTATTTCATCATGGAACGAAATTCTTTCTGTCATGAATTTCTTAGGAGATTTGAGTATAAAAATTTAATTTATCATTAAAATCCCCAAACCCATTTTTAATAGCCGAAACCAGTTTTACATTTAAAATTTATATGGTAATCTTCCCGTAATACTATTAACTATTTTTTCAATAATCAGAAACTGACTTTAGGAACAGCCCTTTCTTCTTTAGGAATTTCAAGATATTTCTTTGATGTTTTTCCGTAGACAGAAGCAAACATCATTCCAGGGAATCTTTTTGTTAAATTGTTATAGCTTAGAATTGAATCGTTGTAATGCTGTCTTGCATAAGCCACCTTGTCCTCTATTGCTGCAAGTTCCTGCTGCAAATGAAGGAAGTTTTCATTTGCCCTTAACTGTGGATAGTTCTCTGCAATTGCAAGTATTGACTTCAAGGCGTGCTGAAGCTCTGCGCCAGCCTTTATCTTTCCTTCAAAACTCTTTGCACTCATGAAAGCTTTCCTAGCATCTGTGACATCT
>CAZGUQ010000006.1:7834-32721 GCA_964529375.1 Candidatus Woesearchaeota archaeon | reverse complement strand
GTTGATATAAGAGACATAACTGTTTTAGATGGCTTTGGAAAAGATGATGAATGGCTTCTTTTTGACGAAGTTGAAGTAGAAATAAGAGTTGAAAACAACGGAAATCTTGATGTTGATGATATTTCCCTTGAATGGGCAATTGCAAATGATGACTTGACTGATTTTGCCGTGGATTTTGATGAAATAGATGAATTCAACCTTAAGGATGGAGATGAAGACACATTCACAGTAACTTTCAGAGTAGACGATGATGATTTGGATTTTGACTTGGATGAACTTTCTGGAATTGATTACAATCTTGTTGTTCGTGCTACAGGAGTAATAGATGACAATGATAATCTTTTCACAGTAGATGATACTTGCGGAGCAGATTTTTCAGCAGTTTCAGTTCAAGAAGAATCAAATTTTGTTGTACTTAGAAATATAGAATTGCCTGAAACTCTTCAATGCGGGCAAACAGTTGATTTAAGGGCAGATGTTTGGAATATTGGAGACAGCGCCCAGGATGAAGTCAAAGTCGATGTTTATGATAAAGAAAGGCTTTTCATAGACAAGATATTTGAAGTTGGCGATTTGGATGAATTTGAAAATACAGATCTTTCCCTTTCTTTTGACATTCCAGAAAACGCAGAAGAAAAAACACATACTTTGATTCTTAGGGTATTGGATGAAGACAGCGATCTTTACGAAAATGATTACGACGATGATCCTGCAGAATTTTTCGTTTCTCTTGTTGTTTCAGGAGGTTGTTCTTCAGCTTCGGAAGTAACTGTTTCGGCAAGCACTGTTTCCGGCGGAACCGCTGACTCAAATCTTGTTGTAAAAGCAACAGTCACAAACACAGGAGATTCTCAAAAAGTTTATTCATTAAATGTTGCAGGCTCTGAATCTTGGGCTTCTTCATTTTCCCTGGATAAAAGCTCTTTGGCTCTGGGTGCAGGCCAGTCTGGAGATGTAACAGTTACTTTAAGTGTCAATAAGGGTGTTTCTGGAAGCCAAACATTTTTCCTTGAAATGGTTTCAGATGGAGAATTGGTAAGTCAGCCAGTATCTGTTGTAATAGAAGAATCCTCTGGTTTTCTTGGAATAACAGGAAATGTTTTCTCTGGCGGAAATTCCTTGATATGGGGCATTGGACTTTTGAATCTGATACTTGTAATAGTCATAATTGTCATAGCAGTCAGAATAGCAAGAAGGAAATAATTTTTCTTATTCTTAATTTGATATAAAGATTTTAATAGAAGAATTAATTGAGATATATTACAGACAATATTTTATCTATATAACATAACTTATGGGCTTGGATATTTATTAAAAGACAATCTATATTTTCCTCTTTAGAGATAACGTGAAGTTTAGTACAATCTAAACTTCTCCTTCCACCATCTGAATGCAAAGAATCCTATTAGATAGCCGATTATGGAACCCACGATAACGTCGCTTAAGAAGTGCAGTCCAAGATAAACTCTTGATAAAGCAACCAAGCAAGCAAATATAATCCAGAGATATTTGAATTTAGGAAATTCCTTGCCTAAAAATGGAACAGCTGCAAAAATCATCATTGCCTGGAAAGAAGGAAAGGAAAAATTCCAGACAGAATGGCTGTTTTTTGCCAAGTCTCCTATAACAGAAACAACTCCAGAAATATATGGTCTTGGCCTTTGTATAGCAACCTTTAACAAGAAGCTTATAACAACAGACAAGCCAAGGCTGAGCCACAGCGGAAGAATCCATTTTCTTTTATTTTCCTTGATAAATAATAATGTCAGGAAAATGAAGATGATTAATAAAGAGCTCACAAAAGTTATTCCCATAAAGAAATCAGTCAATATATTGTTTCTTATCAAGAAAATTAATTTAACAACCTCGTTATCAAAATAAAAACTTAGCAGTGTTGCAATTCCAAGAAAAGTCCATACAAGAGCAATCTTTCTTTTCTCGCTTGTTTTCATTTAATTATAGGCATTAAATTATTTAAATACATTTCTGCAGTATTTTTTAATGTAATTTTAAACATAGAAAGCACATTTAATGCAAATAAGAAAATTACAATAATATTATAGGGTGGTTTGTGATATTAAATAGGACAGGGTTTTGTCGCATTAAATTTTTTTCATATAAGTGCGAGAATGAATAAGTAAATGTAAAACAATAAAATTATTACTTTAAAATAAGGTAAATTAATAAAGTTATTTTGATTGCTTTCGCAATGGATAAAAAAATCCTTGACATAATATTGAGATATGCTATATTAATCGTTGCAGCTATTGCAAACCTATGGATTTTTTATCTTGTCTTTACTCCTCTGACTGTTTTGCCTGTTTTTTGGCTTTTAGATTTGTTTTATGATGCGCTCCTTGTTTCCGGCAGAATCATTTTGATAAATAGAATGATTCCAATTGAGCTTATAGAAGCATGCATCGCCGGAGCAGCATATTATCTCTTATTAATACTCAATCTTTCAACGCCCGGAATAAAATTAAATAAGAGGGTTAAAATGATTGCTCTCTCATTTATCTTTTTCCTGGTAGTCAATATACTAAGAATATTTATCTTAAGTCTTGTTGCAGTTTCAGGCTCAAGTTTTTTTGATATAACACACATATTTTTCTGGTATGCTTTAAGCACTGTTTTTGTAGTTGCAATCTGGTTTGCCGAAGTCAAAATATTCAAGATAAAAGAAATACCCTTTTATTCTGATTTAAGATTATTATATAAAAAATTGAAAACAAAAACGTAAAATTATTTATGGATTATTTTTGACTATCTGCCTCTCTTAGATCTTCATTAACTTTGATAAGAGCTTCAATCATGAATTTTTCTGTTCCCTTAAGTATCTCGCAGTCTTTTATATATATGTTATAGCACGAACGGCTGTATTCTTCTATTCTTGTCTCATCTCCAGGCTTAACTTCAATAAAGACATATCTTTGCTCTTGGTCACACATAGCATTTTTATCTGTGACAACATTTGTTCTTAGAACTTTAAAGAGCTGGTTGAAATTAGCTCCGGCAATAGCCCCGTAGCCATCGCAAAAAAACCCTTCCTCGCTGTTTAAAACCATGTTTTCTGCGAAACGGACAGAACCGTTAAACAACACTTTTAATTTTCTTGGATCATTCCTGAAATAAAAAAGATAATCTGTATCTTTCTTTGACTTCTCTACAATAACAGCTGTATTATTATCTATTACTTTTACAGGCAGGCTTGTCTTATATGTTATCAGGCAAGGAGGCCCTGCATCACAAAATTTTACAACTTCAAATTCAACTCCCTGATATTTAAACTTGCTCAGGGAATCTGAAATAATCAAAAATAAAATAAATGCAATTACAATAAAACAGATAGTTATGAACACGCCTTTCAAGATCTTTTTTTGCTCTTTTGTCTGGCTTTTCCTGTTCTTTTCAGATTCAATATTCTTGTCTTTGGTTCTTTCTTTTTCTGTTGGTTTTTTTCTTTTTGCCATTATTCTTCTCTTATTCCAAGTATTTTAAATAAAAACTGGTCAGCCAGTGCAGCCAGCTGCTCTTTTGTTCCTTGAATGTAAACGCAATTGTTACTTTGAACTATACTATTATTAGTATCTTCTCTTATGATTATAAAATTATCTGCACAGGTTTTTACAGGCAAATCTAAAGTGCAGTTGGTATTTTCAGGGCATGCTTTCTGTATTCTTTGGACAACTTGTCCAAGATTAACTGCAATTTCTACTTCTGCCCCATTGTCTTCAGAATATAAATAAGCAGGCTTTCCCTGATAGCTGTTCAATGGCTTGAGTCCTGAGCCAATGTCAGGAACTTCTTGAGGAGTATATCTAAAGACAAAATTCTCATTATTCAAGACCCATAAACCATTCTGATTGACAAACCTGTAGCCATTATATTCTATCTCATTTCCCAGAGTTCCATCTGCCTGGGCTGTCCCGCTGTTGCTCTGTATTGCAAAGCCTATTGTGCTAAGAACCATTATAAGAGCCAGGAAGACAACTAATATGGTTTGGTTTCTCTTTCTTTTTCTCTCCTCTTCTTCTTTGGAAATAAGCCTTCTCATTATTATGAAATATGAAATAGCATTTAAAAGGTTAATTATAACTTTTAATATAACCTCCTTGCCTAACCTTGTTTTATTATTAAATATGCTTTTATCTTAAACTTAGGCTCTTTTATCATTAACTATTTTTTACTCTTATTTATATTAAATAAATCCAAAACAAATCCCACTAAATTCTGGCTCCAGCCAGAATTTAAAAAAAAGAAAAATAAAAAAGAAAAAGTAAAGTTTTTGGGTTTATCCTTAAGCTACGACAAGACTTGCGCTTGTTGCAGATGTACCTTTGTACGTTTTGCTTGTATCAACTGAGCTAGCAGTTCTTACCCAGGTTGCAGCATTCGTTGTGTCTCCTGCTTCCCAACCAGCGACAAGAAGTGCCATTTTGCTTGTTAGTGCTCCGTTATCTGCATCAGCATATCCTTTTACAAGGAATTGTCCTGAGCCAACATTTGTTGCAGTTGTCCATGCAGATCCGCAATAAGCTCCGCCAACTAATGTAGCAGCAGCTGTGTTAATACAGCTTCCTCCAACGACAATCAAGTTCTTTGATGAAACAGTGGATACTTCAGAGTCTGTCACAAGGACATCTCCAAGTGTTCCTGTTCCGCCAACAACTGTTTCTGGAGCAGATAGGTAAAGATTCACGAATGAATCTTCTCCAGGATAAGTTATCGTCGCAGAGTCGTAGTCGCCACCAGTATAGTGGATAACTTTCGATGCCACGTCTGATCTGACATAATATTCAAAGTCGTCTGTGCTTTCAATCTCTGAGTTAGGACCGTTTGTTGTAACAGTCTGCACATGAACTTTGTTTGTTGTCCCAGATTCATCCAGTGTCACGTTAAACGCAATTCCAGAACCAAGGTTACCATCTCTGTCTTCTGAATCGAAGTTCACGAAATAGCTATCAAAGTTGTGGCCAGTAAACGATGTTGTAAATGTTTCATCATTACCGGCTACTGAAAGGTTTATTGCACCTGTTGCATTTAATCCTACTGAAGCGCTAGAGCTCGCATTTACTTCCCATGGCAACCAGAGTTTCATTCCCGTATCTGTATACAACACGTTCAAATGTGTATTGGCAGTTACGTTAAAATAAAAAAACTCGTTGACACCGCCCGTATTAGTTATCTCGCTAACAGTTATCTCAGCATTTCCGAATGACACAGCGTCATTGTCTGCAGCTGTTTTTGCGTCACCTGTAACTACGTTTGTAAGTCTTACCTTGTCAACAGTGTTTTCAGTTATGACATCTGCTTTTACATAATAAGACTCAGAGTCTCTTGAATTGTTCCATGACAGAACCATGTATTTGTCTCCATATGTTTCATTGAAGAGTACATTGGTTAAGGGCTGGACACCATCCCAGTCGTTAGCTACAGTTCCGGTATGGGTTGCGTTTCCGGTTACCAGTCTATTAGAAGAATCTTTTCCAATAAGCTCGAATTCTCCTGTGGAGTTTGCATGCAAGATAGGAATTGTAACAGTTCCATCTTTAATGGTTGTTTGTATTTCTATCTCTGTAGAACCGCCGTCAACTTCTGTCTCCTCTCCGGATCCAAGAAGTGTGTGTGGTCCCATAGAAAGCTTCAAAGCTCCAAATGCAGGCATTGTCAAGGAAGCTGCAGGTGTGATGAATTCTTCATCATCTGTTGACCACATAAGGACTACTTTATCAAGCTTCTCAGAACCATCTTGTTGCAAGAAGCCAATTATTTCCTCAACTGTTTCATCGTTCAATTCTACTTCTGCTCCATGACTTACCTCTAATTTTCCTGAACCTACACTAATTTCAACTTTGCTGATACCAGCTTCTTTGGAATCATAAAGGATGTCTTTAACTCCAACATATGTTCCGTCAGCCAATTTGTATGTTGCTCCTTCAGCCAAGCTATTAGTGATTGCTCCATCAACATCAAGCCTTACCTCTGTTGAGGAGATAAAGTTAATGCTAACCGATCTCCCTGCGACAGTTGTAGTTTGTCCTTCTGTTACAACAGCAGAATTTGCAGAGTCAAGGAATGTTGTTTTGTTCGTTGTACCATTAAGTACATCCAAAACATAATAGTCTCTGCCCATCAGTCTCATTGTGGTTGTTTCTAATGTTGCAGCATCATAAGCTGGGTGTGTTGTGAAATCCAGTGTATAGTTTAATACATGGACACTTCCAGCCAGTTGAATACCAACTGTAGGGGTTCTATCGCTTGCTCCTATAAGATCATCGTAGTCTGTATCAGAAAAGTGTGTAATGTCAAGATTGCTTCCAAGGGTAACCTTTTGTGTGAAGTCATACTCTGTGTTGTCATCATCTGTATATGTTCCGTCTGCCAATAAATCAGCAAGTTCGTCATCATCTACAGTGGTTCCAAAAACAGTGGCAACGTCATCTCTAAGGTTTACTTTGTCGCTACTTTTTGATAATACAATACTGTCTCCTCCTGTTGCAGTTGAAGTACTGCCACTAACAAAACTACCAAGACTTGTAGAAAGGCTTTGTGCTGCTGTTTGGTCTGAAAAAGCTGCTCCTGAACCATAGACAATAGCTACGTTTGGAGTGCCGCCAACAACGAAAGGTGCTGGCCAGCTTGCAGCAGCCGCAATTCCCGCAGTCATACCAAGCATTAATGCGCTGGATGCTATTGCAGAAATTTTTCTAAAATTTAATCTCATTTTTTTTCTCTCTTTTCAACCTCCTTTCAGCTCTATAAAGAGCTGCCAAAGGCAACCTTCCCAACAAGATAGCCATAGGGTTGAGCTACCGTATTGTGAATATGATATTTTTCGAACACCCTATTAGAACATCCAAATCTAAACGCCTTGGATGCTAATTTATAATGAAAACGATTTTTTCTTTAAAAAGCTTACTGTCCTGTTTTCTCCAAACCCCATAGAAACCCTCTATTTTCTAGGTTTTACTTATAAACCTTATGATGTTACTTTAATATAGATACAGATTGTTAGTCAAACTAAGCAACAGAAAATATTTCTAAAAACGAAAGATTTATCAATATATATGGTTTTTTCAATAATATATGATTAAATAATATAGATAAAAGAAGAAGAGATAAAAACAGCTTAAAATGGCAACAAAGACAAGAGAGATTACTATAACTCAATCAGGAGGGGCTTTTTCCATATTAAAAAAAGGCCTGTTTTCCCGAAAGGATTTCGATTTCGAAGGCCTATCTGCATTAAGAAGGCTTTTAAGCAACGAAAAAGCCAGGCTTCTTCATGTATTGAAAACTCAGAAACCAGGCTCTATATATCTCTTAGCAAAGAAGCTTGGAAGGAATTTTAAAACAGTAAACGATGATATAAAACTCTTAGAGAGATTCGGTTTTATTGAACTCATAGAAGAAAAGACGAAAAACAGGAGAAGACATAGGCCAGAACTTATCATAGACTCTTTGATAGTAAATCTTAAAATTTAACCTAAAACTAATAATAGATAGTAAAGTAAACCACTAATCCTTCTTCTGCTACAGGAAGAACCTGAGATGCGCCTTTGTAAACATTTGTTGCATTTCCAGAGCTAATAGAGATAATTGTCTTGTCTGGAGCTATTGCCTCTAATTTATAGCCTTTTGTAGGGAAATCAGGGCCAATAGGCCAGCTTTCTGCAATCAAACCAACTAAGGTTTCATTCAAAACATCACAGCTATATTCTTCATTATTACAACGTTCTTCCCTATAGCAGGCAGCAATTAGCTTGCTTACAGGCAAAAATTCAGATTTGTCCCCACAGTTGCTTGTATATGCCGTTGCTGCCTGCAAAAAGCTTTGTATTTCATAGCTTTCTTCTGTTTCTCTGTCAGACGAAAGGGAAAAAACCAGGAAAAAAAGAATAATCACCGCCACAATTACTACTATAACTGCAAAACCGACAATTTCTTCCTGTGCTCTTTTATTCTTTATTATTTTATACATTATATTTTTAAAAAAGAAGGTTTATTTAAGAAAAAAATGAGCGCAGAGGCGCCCCAGCCGGGAATCGAACCCGAATGTCCGCTAAGACCTCGCTTATCAGGCGAGTGCTCCGCCAATTGAGCTTCTGGGGCTGACCTCTGCAAGAGATCATAAATAGAAACATTTATATAATTACCGTCATTAAAATAAATATTATCCGCTAAGATAAAATCTGCCAGTTGAGCTTCACTTTTATTTTTAATTATCATTTTTATCCTATTCTCCATATTTAACAATTATCTTTCCAAGCTCGCATTTACTTTGAATTAGATTTCCTCTATTTTCTTTCCTGCAAAGAGAAACAAAGTTTGAAATGCCTGTTCCGCCCTGAGATTCAACGAGCGTTATTTTGTCGCAGCCAGGATAATTATCCAAACTGCATTCTTCTCCTGTTCCTGAAGGATAAATCCATCTTATTTCAATTCCATCAACACTCCAAAAGCCAGTGTATTCACTAATTCTTTCCTTTAATGCTATTACCTTATCTGTATCTATGCAGTTTCCTCTAGCTGTGCCAGCAAAAGCGCCTCCACAAGAAAACTCGCTGCTGTCTGCAACTTTAGAAGCCAGCAAAAGCGCCTCTTTTTCTTCAAGCAGTTCTGCGCTTTCTTTCAATCCAGAGAATCTTATTGTAATTATAAACAACCCGGCCAGAATAAGGAAAAGAGTCACAGCCATAAGCATGAATGCCATTTGCTGTATCTTCATTTGTCCTCTTGTATTTTTCATTTTTAACCTCATCATTTTAGTTAATAACCAACCCTAATTCTATAACCTCTTTTTACTAAGACGATTTGTTATAATTAAGGTTTATCTTTTTATTTAACATTTTATTACCATAGCCCGCAATCTGCATCTTCGTTTGAATCTTCTGCATCGTCTGCGGCCTGTTTTACTGTTATGAGATCAGATGAATCTTCAAAATTTTCTGCTGAATCTGCCAGGCTTAACATATTGACTTCTGCAGTGCAGCCTATATTTGAAAGAACAGATTCTTTTTCATTGTAAACTAAAACCAAAGATTCAAGTCTTTGCATAAGTCTTTTCACTTGGCATTCATACAAATTTGCATCTGAAAAAATCGCAGCATACATCAAAGCATCTGTTTCATAGTAAACTTTTTCCTCTCCAGAGCCTATTTTTATTACAGAATTATCATAAGTGTCAACTTCTACATTACAGCCGTCTCCTCCACCATTAAAACAAATCTTTTGGCTTTCTTCAGGGCAATTTTCAACAAAGAGATTTGCCTGGCCAAGCGCAGACAATTCTTCCTTGATTTTTTCAGGAGCGTCATCAAAGCAGTATTTATCATTAGAGGAAGTTAAAATAATCAAATCAGCAACCTTGAAGGGAAAATTGAACGGCTTTGAAAAAAGATAAAAGTCTTCTCCCTCTGTGCTTCTTCCTGAAAAGACATATTTATTGTAAGAAATTGACTCAATTCCAGTATCTGTCCATTTGTCTGAAACTTTCTGGGAAACGCTTATTTTTTGCTTCCCAAACAGGCTTGATTCTTCTGGTTCACTACAGCCATTATTGATTCTTGTTTCCACAGATGTTGACAAGGGAGTTGTCTTTTCTTCATTAAATCCTGTTTCCAAAGGATTCAAGAGAATATCTATTTCTTTTCCAGCTTCTGTTGAAGAAACAGTTCCTTCTGTCCCAATCAATTTTACAGAAGCATAGATTGCAAAAAATAAAATAACAGCGCCGACAATTATTGCAAAAAGCCAGGCAAAAGATATTTGTACGAAGCCTTTTTTATCCAGATATTTTTTTTTAATGTCAGAAGCCAAATTATTATTCACCATTTTATTTAATATTTTTTAGATTGGAGAAATTAAATTTAATCCTATTATCTCCCCAACTATTAAAATCCGATTTTACTACGTTTAACATTTTCCTCATTAATTTTTATGGTTTTTCAATTGTAATAAGAGCTTCTCCATAATCTTTCCGCAAGATAAGTGAAATCTTTCCGTTTCTTGCTCCTATGCAAAGGGGATTCTCCTCATTTACCGTCTCTTCCAGATTAATATGGCTTATTGTTGCAGATTCGAAGCCAGTGTATTTTATTGGATAAAAAACCAAATTCTTTGTGTCATCGCCTGCTCTTTTTAACTCTGTGAATAGCTCTCTGTTTTCTCCTTTGGAATCAGATGAAAAATCAACAAAGCAGACAAAATCAACAAAGCTCGGCAAAAGGTATTCTTCTGGCTTTGAGCTTACGGCAACAGAGCTTTTCAATATTTGTTCTATATCTCCTTCAATTTTATCAAGAAAGATTCCTGCTTTTGCGTTATTTCCTGTTGAGATAAATGTTTTTATTGCGTAAAATGCAAAGCCGAGAAAAACAACTATCAATATTATTGAAAAAATCATCCCAAAAGATATCTGCATCTGGGCTTTTTTGCCCTGCTCTTTTATCATTATATATAAAAAAGAAACAGCTTTATTAAATTTAGCCCCTATCAAGAACAAATATCAACACCGATTAAATTAATTTATCCCCTCTTTTTCTTATTAAAACAATATACCCTATCAATTTTAACAAATCTTCAATTAAATTAGATTGTATCCCTATACTATAACTTATAATAATGTCTTCTTATTATATTAAGATATTTAATCTAAAATCGAACGAGTTTACGAGTGAGCCTCATTAATAAAAATCACTTTATTGAGTAAGGGCTGACAACAATGCTGCATGCATTTGGAGCAGGCTGATTTCCAAATTCATCCTGGCATTTTATGTAAAAAGTCTTGCTTGGATTCCATGCTGTCTGGTGCTTGTTTCCCTCAGAATTTTGCATAGAAATTCCGTCTGGTTCAAACAAATAACTGCAGCCAACATTTGCATTGTCGCTGTAAACGCATTCTGCTTCCTCGTTTGTTATTATATTCATATAATTTGATTCTCTATATGCTCTTACAACAACAGGAGTCTGTGTATCGCTTTCAACAATGAAACTTGTTTGTTCTGTATCAGAATTTCCTGCCGAATCAATACATCTTATAAAGTAACTATAACTTCCAGGCTCCAGCCATAGATTTGTTGAATGAGTGTGTGAGTCTGTATTTTGGAACTTGACATATGTTGCAGATTCTCCTGAAGAACTATAGGAACATGTTGCCCTGCCTTCATTTGCTCCCGCGCTTGTTTCTGCTTCAAGAGTAACTTTTATTGAATCTGTTGAGTCTTTTATTGTGCCGTTTGGAGCAATTTCATCTATTACTAATGGCTGTGTTCCAATCAAAGAAAGTGTTTTAGATTGTATATTCACATTTCCAAAAGTATCATTGCACCTGAAAAAGAATTTATTTTCTTGGTTGTTTTCCAAGCCTGTCAGTTTTCCAGAGCATGTATAGCTTAATTGAGCATTGAAATTGTCTATATTATTAGAGCAAATCAAGGAATTTTCCATGTCCTCATAGTTTTTGTCTTCATGAGCCCATCTGCATTGTGCAGGCTCATTTGTATAAACTTGGGTATTTACTTCTCTTGGCTCGTTTTCTCCAAAGTATCCTATGGCGGATTTATCATTCCAGTTAAATCCTCTTATTATTGGGCTTGTTGTGTCTGGCCCTTTTTCTGTGCAGAATTTGAACAAAAATTCTTCCCTGTTTGATTTTCCATTGCTTGCAGCCTGGCATCTCACATAAAATTCAAACTCCCCATCATTTGTAATGTTGAGGATTCCCGCCTGTTCTAAATGTGCAGCTCCAGGGAAGCTCATGGTCTGGCTGTGGTTTGTATTAAATAAATTTCTTCCTCCAAAGTCAAACCTCATATCTTCAAAGCTTGCTGTTCTTTCAAATTCAATTCTGCAAAATCCTTCTTTATTCAATTGAACTCCAAAAGTAAATGGCTGGAATGCTGGAAGGCATTCTTCATTCAAATGCTTTATTTCAACTCCAAACTGCCCCTGCGGCAAAGGATCATACCTATAATCATCTGTCAAAATATCTGTCCATGCTGTTATATTTGGAGGATCAACATCTCTTGGGTCTTTATGGACACATCTCGGTTCGTCTGTATCTTTATTTATTATTTCACATCCGCTTCCAAGACTTCTGCATTGGTATTCTGTGCATGGAAACTCTTTATTATTGCATAATTCACAATTGCTTCCTCCTGTCTGTGCCTGCCACGGAGTACATTGAAAGGAAATTAATCTTTGTTGTTCTCTTGTAAGGAATTTATTAGCAAACCAAATAGCTACAATTATAGTACCTGTAATTATCAATCCCGCAGGTCCGCCTGTTAATGATACTATTCCCACACCGGCCAGGTAACCTCCTGCTGCAGCTCCGCCAACTCTTATTCCTGCTTCTGCTGCTCTTGCACTATCTCCTGTTGCGTGCCGAACACTAAAAAATTTAATTACTCCCGCAATAATAGCAGTAATCCCCCCCCACTTTAAGGAATTTAAAACATCTCCGGGATTCCAAAAACCCCCCTTTCCACTAGTTAACAAGTTTCTCTTTATCCAACCCTGTTGTTTAGCAAGTTCTGCAGGGTTAAGCTCTTGAGTGGCTCCTTCAGCTGTCTTTAAAACCCATTTATTTCCTTCTTTGTTTAAAACGCCGGTTACTACATTTCCATCAGACATAGTCACAGAAATTGTCTTTCCAGCATTTCTTGAAAAAGCCCTAGAAATTACATTTTCTCCCAATTTACCAGCAACAATGCTAGGAATATTAGAAACAGAAGGTATTCCTGTAGTTTGCTCTTGCCCCGAGCAAACATGCTGCTCTCTTAATCCGCTATATCTTCCTCCGCTTTTAGAGCAAACCTCATCATTTCCATTAGCATTACACCAAGCATCTATGTCTACTCCTACTTCACTCAATCTGACTTCTTTTTCATTTTTATCTCTGGTACAGAATTCCTGGGCGCTTACAACAGGAAACTCGCTTCCCAATATGTAAGCAAAAGAAAACACGCTTAACAAAAGAATAGATATCTCGATAATTGCAACTGCTAAACTCTTATTTTTCTTTCCCGTAATTTTTTTGATTTTTTTATTTAACATATTAATAATATCTTATTTTCTGCTGTTTGCATTTGGTAAACTGCTCCAGTCTATTTTTTCTCCGGTGAATAAATCTCTCCATCTATCATATCCTTCTTTTCCAAGATAATTTTCAGAAATGCCGCAATCGCCGATTGCAGTGCATAAATTCTGATAGCTCTGCGCCCAATCTCCTACTATTGTTGCATTGGCATTTTTTCCATCAAGATTTTCAAGGCAGACAGGGGTGCAAGCTTTGTAGCATTCTGAATTGCTCCATCCTTCAACAGCCTTGCATGTTTCAACGCAAGAATCTTCTGGAGTCGGCCTCCATGCAGTCAATCCAATTATTTCCTGGGTATAATTAACAAAACAAGTAACGCTTGAAAATTCACACATGCTTAATGGATTGTCTCCTTCTTCAGTATCTAAAATAGTGCCTTCTGGATCCCAAAATTTAAATCCAGGAGTATATTTTGGAACACAAGTTCCTATTATCGTTTCTCCTGAATCACTGTCAAGAATTTGTTTTTCTACCCCATATCCTGTCCTTAAAGTGACTGCGCTTGCGCCCTCTATTACTTCACAGTCTCTAACATTTTCATCAAGACAATCTTTTGTGTTGTTTATGAAAAGACATTCTTGCCATCTGTTTGCAACACAGGAAGCTGTTCCTGTTTCTATATTTTCCAGGCAAAGCTTGTTTCTGAATCCATCGCAAAGCTCATATTGAACTTCTCCATTGTAGCAATATAAAAGATATGAAATTTCTCCTGGAGTAGCATCTTCAAAACTATCTATTGATTGAGAGCACCATTCATCTCCATGCTCTCTTTTGATTCCGCCTGTAAGAGAACTTGCTTTGCATCCTAGATCAACGCAGATATTTCTTCCGAATTTAGCATTTCCAGGTCCGCATGTGCTGCCTTGAAGATAATCACATGCCCCATAAATCTGGCTTTCTTTATTTCCTTGTCCATTTCCAAAATCAACTTCAACCCCCTCAACACCTGGAACAAAACTCCAATAAGCAACATTGTTTATTTTATTTGCATCATAAACATTTCCAAGATTTCCGCAGGAATCAACAAAGTAAACTTCATTTTCTCCAGAAACACATGTTGTTCTCTCTGTTTTAGCACAGACTGTTCCTAGATCTGGATTGCTACATAAAAATCCTTCGCTAAATTCTTGGTTTTCAGATTCCGGACATTCTCCTCTTGTTGTGAATCTGCATTCTCTTCCTCTTTCTGTTTCAAGAACACAAGAGCCTTTTGCTTCCGGCGAAGCCAAAGCCAAACATGTAATTTCATCTGTAATGTCCTGCCTAAAAGTAGCCTTTACATCGTAATCTTTCCCAAGAACATCGCATCTTACTCTTTCAACTAAAGCTGCCCCATCTCCTAGAAGACAGCATCCAACTCTGCATTGCGCCACATCTTCTTTTGGCTCATTATAAAAAAATCCCCCTTCATCTGAATTGCATGTTGCCTGAGGTCCTGGAAGACATTCTCCTGTTTCAATATTAACGCAAGTTCCCTTTGAACAATAAGCTGTTGATTCACATGAAGTTCTGTCATACCTATAATTTGTATTAACTTCGTCAAGAGGAACATTCTGGCACCATGCGCCAGAAACTGTTTTTTCAGCGCAATAAAGAGTTTCCTGTGCAGAAACAATATTGGTTGATATAAATGTAAAAGCTAAAAGAAAAGTTAATGTTAATAATAAAAAAAACTTCTGTAAGCTAGATTGTGAGTAAAAATATTTATCATTAAGAATATCTTTTTTCTTTCTATTATCAAGATATAATTTCTTTCGCACATCAAGTCCTCTTTTCATTTTTATCTTTTTTTATATTTTATTTTTAATTTAATGTCCAGGCCGGAAAACAAAGCTCCTGGATGCAAACTGGAATTTATCTTCTGTGTTTAGATCTGTCAAAACATATATTCTTGTTCCATCATCTCTATTGTTTTTGCTAACATCTAAATCAGAGTATAATCTTTTGTAATTCTCGACATCTGCCCCTCCGACAGTTGCCTCCCATTCTATTATTGATTTTACAATGCTTATTAATTCATAAAGATTATTGTTCAGTATAACATTAAATGCATCATATCTTACTGTTTCTCCCTTTGTTGCAGTAAGAATATAATCAGAAAGACTGACGACAATTCTTTTTGGAAGCAGTTCAGCTTTAATAACTCCTGAAGTTAGTTGAACATCATAACCATTAATTCTATAATTTTCCTGAAGATTAGTAAAGCAAGTTTCAACTTCATCAGAAATGGCATTTTCTATCTCAGATTCTATATGCTGCTTTAAAAGCGGCTGCTGCACAACACAAAGCGCCGGAACAGGCTCATTCGTGTAGCATAAATATTCTATATTGATATTGTTGTATGTAAAATAAAAATCTGGCTCAAGACTTCCTCCCTGGCTGGAAAGTGTGGAAACGACAGAATCAACCTCATCTTCAAGGCAGTTCTGGATAAAACTATTTGGATTTTCAGGATTAAAAACAGAGCCTGTCTCTGCTTTTGGGATTAAAAAATAAATCAAGGCAACCATTCCTATGACGAGAATCGCAATGATGATAAAAAGAGTAACCTGCCCCCTTTTTTCCCCTCTTTTTTGCATGATTTACATACGGAAATCTTGTTTATAAATTTTACAATCTTGTAAAATTTGCTCATAATAAGGTAGATTAACACCTTCGATTACTGATACAACCTTATAGAAAGTTAGAACCCCAGTGTAAAATTTAACTTTTAGAATATAACATTAAAATTTCAATCCTCTGCTCAGACTAACGATTTATTTAATATCTAATTTAGTTATCGTTAATCTTCTGCTCGGACCAAGTCTCAGTTATTAATAATCAAACCTACTCTTCGTCTTAGTCCTCGGTCTCAACCCTTGGCGCAAGCAGAAAGGAAATTTCAAGAAGGCTGTTTTTTATATCTATTTTTAAGGGATGTTCTTCTGCGAATCTCAAGATTGTTTTCTCGGTAAGCTTAGAGGCTTTTGCAAATTTCTGCAGATATTCTAAACTGTATCTTGACTTGCAGTTTTCTGCTGAAATTCTGGCTTCATCACCAGAAAATTCAGACATTGCGCTATTCAGCCCTTTTGCTTCTATTATGAACTTATTGTCCTTGACAATGAAAGAGCATGCATCGGAAACAACAATGCAGTCTTCTATAGAATCGACAAAGTCAGAAGAATCAAGTTCAACAAAAGAGCTGAATTCCAAAGAAGGGAAATCTTTTTCCTCGCTTTCTATTTCAATCAGTGCCAAACTAAAATTCCTCTTTATTTTATCTTGTATTTGTATATTAAGCATGTTTTCTTTTTTTTCCATGACTAAAGAACTTCCTGAATTGCATCTCTTCAGAATCCTTTTAAGATTATCAAGATTCACTCCAAGAACCTCTGTACCTGTTTCAAAGCCAGAGAAAGAGCTTTTTGGCAGGACAAAGTGAACCATTGACACATTTGCAGGATCCATTGCAGTAATATTAAGGCCGGATTGGTCAATCTTAATTCTCACTTCTGCAACAAGCTCTGAAATTATTTCAATCACCTTTGACAAAAGAAGCGGGTTTTCGAGTTTTACAAGCATCTTTTTACCAAATACAATCTACTTTTAAGTATTGTTATTATGAAGTATTTATATATTTATAACTAATAAAAAATTTACGCTATTAAAGCAATGCTGATAATCACCCACCCCGGAGTAATAATAATGCTTTATTTACATAAAGATTGTTTATTATGATATAAATCCAAAATGGAAGAAAAAAAAGAGCAGGAAGTCAAGGAACAAAGGATAAGAAAGATAGCTCATTTATATTATTCAAGGAAAGATGTGCAAAAAGCAATTTTTTCTTTTTCTCAGAACAGAGAAGTTGTTCCAAGATATTTTGAAGGGTTTGGAAAACGCCCAGATTCTTTGCAGTATCAGGGAGATGTATTTGAATTGGTAAAAAAAGGAGCAACCAGCTTTCATTGTTCAGAGGAGATTTGGTATGATCCTCTTGCAATATCAACAGAAATGAATGAGAAAAAGTTTAACGAGTTAAGAGCAGGCTGGGATTTGTTGATAGATATTGATTCAAAATATCTTGATTATAGCAAAGTAATGGCTGAGCTGGTTCTAAAAGTTTTGAGATTTCACAAGATAGAAAATATAGGGGTGAAATTTAGTGGCAGTAGGGGTTTCCATATCTTGGTTCCATGGAAAGCATTTCCCAAAGCAATCCACGATACAAAAACCTCTGATATGTTTCCGGAATGGCCGAGAATAATAACAAAATACATAATAGAGATGACAAAAAAAGAATTGATAGAAAAAATAACACGGCTTAATACTTCGAACGCCGGTGGCACGAAATATGTTAAAGACTTCCAGGCAACAGACTCTGTTGTTCCAGATTTGATTCTTGTTTCGCCAAGACATTTGTTTAGGATGCCCTATTCTCTTCATGAGAAAACAGCCCTTGCTTCTGCAGTTTTGCTTCCCGAAGAAATCTCTAATTTCCAGCCAAGAGATGCAGACCCTTTAAAAGTAGAAGTAAGAAATTTTGTTCCAGATTCAAAAGAAGGGGAAGCATCAGAACTTCTAAGAGAAGCTTTAGACTGGTATAGGGAAAAAAATCCAGGAGAATCAAAAAAAGAAGCTGCAGAATCAAACAGAGAATTCAAGCCGATAATTCTCAGGGAAATTTCTGAAGAAAATTTTCCTCCAAGCATAAAATTCATTTTGACTGGGATAAAAGGCGACGGAAGAAAAAGAGCCCTGTTTGTCATACTTAATTTTTTCCGCTCTATTGGAATGGAAAGAAAAGATGTGGAAGAAATGCTATATTCATGGAATTCAAAGAACGAAATCCCCCTTAAAGAAGGTTACATAAAAGCGCAGCTTGTTTCAAACTACAGGGGAAAATCAATTCCGCCCCCTAATTATGATAAGGATTATTATAGGGCTCTAGGGATTTCTCCGACAGAGGAAGAAATAAGATACAAAAACCCGGTAAGCTATATGATAAGAAAGACATTAAGAGAACATAAAAAAGATAGCGATGAAAATAATAGCAAAAAATACAAAAAATCACAAGACTAAAGATAATTTTAAAAACAACTTAGCCTTAAATATAACATGAAAAGAGGAAATCTATTCTTTATAATTCTCTTGTTTGCATTTTTATTAATAAATATCTCTTTTGTTTCTGCTGCTATCTTGTTTGAGAGCGATTGGAGTACTGGAGAAGGAACCAGAGATCCAACTTCTCAATCTTGTTCTGACCCAGATAACGCCGAAATTTGTGATATAAATAAAGCATTGCCTTGGGATACTCACTCTGGCAATGGTAAACTTAATGAGGTTGTTGTTTCCGCTGGTTTAGATTTCCCAACAACAAATGTTTATCATAGCGTTGCCGAATATTCTGGGACACCTTATCCTGGACAATCAACATATACAGACCAAATGAGAATGACATATACTAATAATCGTTGGCCTTCTCCTGACGTTGGAGAAAGTTTGTATTACCGTTGGTATCAAAGATATTCTGTTCCAGACTGGGTTGCAACAAATGATAGTGCTACTCCTCATACAGTACAAGATGGACCAGCTGCCGGGAGCATGAACTGGATGTGGGAAACCCCTATTTGGACAAATAACTCATGGCAACCACAATTTAATTTTGCAAACGGTAATAGCTATCCCAATAATCGTTGGAGAGGACCCTATCTTAATAAAAACCAGACATATAGGATTGAATTTCAAGTTTATAGAGATAGCACTACAACATTTATACCTCATATAAGAATATATAATTCTGCAGATACATTAGTTGCGGATGATGATGACATTAAAAATGCCGCGGGGGGTGGGGGCAGTAATGCCACTTTTGCAAATAATATTTCCTTGAATATTGCAAATGTTGCCTATTTCTCTGGATTTCAGATGGGCAATAATGGGCCTAATTGGAACATCACTTCGGAACAATTTCCCTTTACTTTATGGTATCATGGTGGTGCCTGCATCCGTGACGACACATGGTGCGGACCATACAACAACACAAATCAATCACAACAACAAAACGATACAACACCTGCAGTCAGAAGTGTTGGCTTGCCATCTGGCTTGCTGCCATACAATACAACACAAACCATATTATCTTTGACAACAAACGAGGCAGCAACATGCAGATATGGAACAACGGCAAATACTGCATACAGTTCAATTGCAAATACATTTATTACAACAGGAACAACAACACATTCACAATTGGTTTCTGGATTGACATTCAACACAACTTACAATTACTATGTTAGATGCAATGATACATCAAACAACTTAAACACAAATGATTACACGATTACATTTAGAATAAGCCATGGCCCTAACTTTACTTACAACTGGAATGATTGGTACACAAATGAAACAATAAACTTTTCATTGTATAATGCAACATATCTGCAAAATATCTCAAATGTCAAGTTTGTAAATCAATATGGAAGAATTCAATTCCTGCAGAATTTGAACTTGAGCAGCGATTTGAACTTAGCTGAAAGAATAAAAGTTCTTGACAAGAAAATTTGGATTAATTCATCTTTAATACCACAATTTAATAAAAGTGCGCAGTTGACTTTTACTGGAGTTGGATTTTCAAATCCAATAATAAAAATAGACGGTGTTGATTGCCCTGAAACAAAATGCCAGAATATAACATTTGATGAAGCAACTGGAACTTATGTTTTTAATGTAACCAGCTTTTCAGTTTATGAAATAGTAGAGCAATGCGAGGACAATGTTAAAAATTATGATGAAACAGGAAAAGATTGCGGGGGAAAGTGTGGGGAGTGCAAGAGTAATTGGTGGGTTTGGGTGGTTGTGATTGTGTTGATTTTGGGCATATTATTTTATGTTTTTAGAAAGAAGAAATAAAAGAAAACAATATTTAAAAACAACTTAGCCTTAAATATAAGATGAAAAAGAGGATTGATGTATATAGTTCTAATATATATAATAACCAGCTCAGAAGTTTAATATCATTGAGGATTTTAGTGCTATTAACATTACTTGCCTTTCTTTTTCTACCTATAATATCTGCAGCAGAAAATGATACAGAGCAGGCAAAAGTCAACAAAGCATATTCCTGCCTTCAAGATAAAGCGCAGGGAAACTGCGATTCGCTTTCAATAGAAGAAAAAACATTTTCCGTTATGGCAATAAACCAATGCAGGCAGGAATTGCTTGATGATTCATCAAATTCTGGAGAATGCTGGGGTTCTTCTGCCGGAGCATCCTGCAAAATCAAGGAAACTGCGCAAGCAATGATTGCTTTGAAATCATCTGGTTCTGCTCAAGATTGGCTTTATTCAAAAAATATAACGCCGACAGAACTTTCTTGGTTTTTGGAAATTGAAAGCCCTGAACCAACAACCTGCACAATAAGCTACAGCAGCTCTTCTTATACTCTAAACATTGGCGAAGATAAAAAAATAAGCAGCGGTGCTGGTTCCTGTCTTGTTCTTGCCCAGGGTAATTATTGGCTTCGTGTTTCTCCATCATGTTATAATACAGAATTTACTGTTTCATGCGACCAGTCTTTTTTGACAACCACACTTTTTAGAAAAACAGCAGAAGCAGATTCAACAATTCGTATTTCAGATACAACATCTTCTGCAGCTGCTGGCGGCTCCACTAAAGAAACCATTAAATCTTATTGTTTTGCCGATGCAGGAAATTGCAATTATGAAGCAACTCTTTGGGCTGCGCTTGCCCTGGATTCGCAGGAAAAAGAAGTTAACTCCTATCTTCCTTACTTGATAACTTTTGCAGATGACAATCAAAGATATCTGCCAGACAGTTTTCTTTTTGCGCTGACTGCAAAAACAGAGTATAAAACAATAGTTCTTTCAAAACAAAAGAGCAGTCAATATTGGCAGGAATCCGGAGACAAATATTATGATACTGCCTTGGCTCTTTATCCATTAAAGCAGGATAATTCTCAAGAAAAAACAAACGCAAAAACATGGCTGCTTAATTCCCAAGATTCAAATGGTTGCTGGGAAAATAATTTAAGAAATACTGCCTTTGTTCTTGCTTCTGTCTGGCCAAGAACTTTTTCAGACAACGGAGGCGGAGGGGGAAGTCTTCCTGATTGCGAAGAAGCAGGATATTATTGCACAACTTCTGCCCAATGTTCTTCAGGAAGCAAATTAGCAGAGTATGATTGTCCGGGCATTTCCCAAATATGCTGCTCAACTCAACCAGAGGTAAAAACCTGTTCAGAACAAGGCGGAGAAATTTGCATACAAAGTGAATCTTGTTTTGGAGGAACAAAAGTCAGCGCCTCTGATTTAAGAAGTACAGAGGTTTGCTGTGCTGCAGGCGGAGATTGCAGGCCTGTTTCCCAAGAAGAAGAATCAACATGCACTCTCTACGACGGAACTTGTAGGGCAAGCAGTTGCACAGACAATGAGGAAGAATCTTCTTATTCCTGCGATTTTTCAGGAGATATATGCTGCATTCAAAAATCAACTTCTGATGAAAAAAGCTATCTATGGGTCTGGATATTCTTGATTTTAATAGTGCTTGTTGTTTTAGGAATTATCTTCAGAAATAAATTAAGAATGCTTTGGTTTAGAATAGGGCATCACGGCGGGCCAAAACCCTCTGCTCCAGGGCCGCATATGCCTCACTTTCCGCAATCTATACAAAGACCAATTCAAAGAATAGAAAGGCGAATCTTTGTTCCCCAGCATGCTCCTGTAAAAAGGCCTTCTCCTCTAAGAACAAAATCTGGAGCAGAAAAAGAGCTCGATGATGTTTTAAGAAAATTAAAGGATATGGGGAAGTAATCTAAAAACTAAAAGCCAGCACATTAAAATTTATTAACCCGATTTCTTTTAATGATATATGGATATAGATAAAAGAGGAACAAGAGAATATTTTAATCGTAACAACCAGCCAAAGAGTTTTATCGCATTGAAGATTCTTATTATATTAACATTTTTTCTGGCTATATTTATTACTCCCATAGTTTCCTCGGTTGAAATAGAAATGAAATCAAGTTTTTCCCAAGGAGAAACTCTTCTTGCTGTTTTCTCAGGAACCTTTGTAGACCAGATAACAGATGAAAATGTTTTCTTTTACAGGAATCATGTGCAAATTCCCATGGTTTTCGATGTTGTAAAGATCAATAACAATTTTTATGTTTATGCTCTGCTCACAGGCAAAACAGAGGGGAATTATTCAATTAAAATAGAAGATGTGAGATATTACAAAGCAACAGAAATTGTTTCTGAGGATCTCGTTTCTAATTTCACAATTTCTGAAGAAACAGCTGCTTTTTCTGTCAATCCAGGAGTGTTAACAACAGATTCAGATTTCTCTATTGAATTGCAGAACCTTGTGGATTCCAGCATAACAGTTATTATAACAACAGATTCTTCTATTGATTTTCAATCAACCATAAACCTGAATACAGGAGAGAGAAAAACCATTAACTTTAATTTAAATGAGAATTCTGTTAAGGGTTTAGTAGATATAACTTTCTCTTCAGGAAATACATCATATTCAATGCCTATTTATCTTAATACAAATGCAACTCAGGAAGAAAGCGCAGAAGAAGATTTTGATATGGAGTTTCAGCCGTCTCTTGTTTCTGTTTCTCTTGCCACAAACTCTAATACAAAAAGAATTCTTTATTTGAAAAACACAGGCTTTGATTCCCTTGAAGACATTTTCTTTGATATTTCTCCTGCCTTGGATCCCTATATAACAATCTCTCCAGAAGATATAGGTTCTTTAGATTCTGGCGAAACAGAACAAATTGAGATTACAATTATTTCTGACTTAGAGGAAGTAGTTATTGAAGGTCGCGTGACAGCTTACACAGAAAATGTTTCAACTTCTTTTATATTGCAATTGGATTTCATTAAAGATTTTGTGTCTGTTGAAGAGCCTGGAGATGATTTGATAATTGTAACAACCTGCGAACAGCTCGGCGGAAACATTTGCGGAGAAAATCAAGAATGCAGCGGAGAAATCAAGAGATCAAAAAACGGCGATTGCTGCATCCAGCCCCTTGTATGCCAGGAGCCAAGTAAGGGTTTCTTAAAACAAATAATCGGCTGGCTTATTCTTGCTCTTGTTCTTATAATTATTTTTTGGTTTTTCAAAAGAAAATACAGAAGGGTTATGCCAAGAAAACCGTTTTAGAAAGTTACCCCTCTCGAATTTTGTTACTATTATAAAATTAATAAAAAGAAAGATTTAAATATCTCCAGATTCAAGGAAGAATATGGCAAAGAAGCAAGGAATAGTATATCATCCCCCTAGAGAATATAATTGGAGAGGTGAAGGATATTTTACTATTCAAGGGGTTGTTGATAGAGGAGAGACAACAACATATGTAGTTGCTCCTAAAATGACCCCCGGACTAAATCAGGATAAACTTGCAGAACTATATGAGAGAGAAAAACAAGCAGAAAACCCACATCCAACAAGTGCTCCTTTACTGCAAACCATAATAAATAGAGCATATGTAATAAGAAACGTAAATCCTCAAGATTCTGAAAGATTTAGAGTTTTTCTTCAAAATGGGCTTAGAAGATATCCACATACATTAACCAGAATAACCTTTAATCCAGAAGGGCAACTAGATCAAGTTACTCATAATCATGGAACCTCAGATGCATATTCAATAGAAGGCAATATTGTTGGTCCTGATGGCTGGATGGTAGAAATTCCAGATAAAAAAGTTTTAGAATCTTTAACAGGAACAAAAAGAGTTTCTCAAATAAACAGAACATACCAATGGATTAATAAAACTAATGGATATCTTTGGAGATTAAATTCAAAACCAACACAAAAAGATGAAAGAGTTGCCAGGTTCGATGCCGGCCACGACAGGTTTTTCCTTTGCTGCGGCAGGCATCCTCTTTATGTGTGTCCTGCTTTTCGGGTATTAAGAGTTGAATAACTTGGTGGCTTGGCTCGTTTACAGCAAAGCTGTTCCAAGAAGGCCGTTTTAGGTTTTGATATTAATATAATAAACTCCTATAATTAACCGTAGCCAAATTAATCTGTTATTTTGGGGCCTCACTTGTTAAAATTATTTCTTCTTTTTTGCTTTCTTATTTTCTTTTTTCGGCTTGTCTTCAGTTTTCCCGCCTTGCTGTTGCAATTCCTGCAACTTCTGCAACAGCACAACTCTTTCTGCCTGGATAACGCGGGCAACTTCATCATAACTATGCAACCGCCTTGTTAACTCGCTTAAAATCTCGCTGAATTCATTATTTGTCAATGTTATCTTCTCTGGAGAAATTATTTCAACATGCGCCGGCATGTATTTGAACATTAAAACTGCAAGATACATCATATCCTCTGTTTCTACCTCTATTTCCGCAAAAGTCGTGAAAAAATCTTTGTTGTCTTTCATTGGAACAGGTTCTTTTATGTTTTTCCCTTTGATTTTGACTCCTTTCTCTTTTCCCATCTCCCCCACTATTTTTTCAAGATTTTCCAAGAGATATTTTTTTGGCCTGCCTCTTATATCGAGAATTAAAACTGCTCTTATAGCTTCATGCGAACTCATTTTTATTTCTCCTTTTTATATTCATGCTTCTGATTAAAAACAAGAGACCAAGCAAAACCACAAATGCAAGCAATCCATACGTTGCATAATCTCTTTTATCTGAAACTTTGGAATCCACGTCGCTTTTTATAGCTTGCGGATTTAAATTTATGGCTTGAAGTTTTGTTTCTTTCGGAGATGAATTTTTTATTACAATATCATCACCCTCTGCCTCATTGATAATCGTTGTTT
>CAZGUQ010000006.1:4858-7734 GCA_964529375.1 Candidatus Woesearchaeota archaeon | reverse complement strand
CCTTCTTCGCAAAGAGCAGAAACCATCGCTGAAAATAAAACCAGTGTTAATATAAAAAAAGCTCGCAGTTTAATCATCACTGACAGACCCATCAACCAATTTTAAGGTTTATTGCACTTTATTATATCTCTTTGCAAAATCAATATACTCTATCTCACCGCGTTTCTTTCCAAGTCTTGCAATTAAAACCCTGGAGAAAATCTTGTTTTCAAGCAGCCAATGGCACATTCCCCTTTCCACTTTATCTAAATAACCATTTCTTTTTACTTCCAAACCAATGACCTCGTATTTTCCTTTGGAATCTCTTTTCAAACAAATGAAATCAGGAAAACCATTGCCAATGCTCAGTGCCTTAAAAAATGGGTTAAATTTTCTCTTTGCAGCCACTAATTTATTTTTTTCATAATCTACTGTATTCATCCATTTTGAAACAATCCAGCCCATTTTTTCCATTTCACTTCTGACTTTTGCCTCAAATCTTGTTCCTGCCGCCCTATTTTTCTTTCCCTGGGTCCTCTTTTTTTTCGTTAGCATGATTCTAGAAATATGAATATGTTTTTATATTATCCGCCATCCACCCCACCACCTCCACTAGGCAATTATTTTTAATGTAAAGAAGATTTGTAGCGTTAACAAAAATAGCGAGCGAAGCGAGCGGTTACATCAATCCAACCTTGTCTTTTATCTTTTTAATTCCGTTGATTGCAACCTGAAAAAATTCATCTAAATTTAAATCCAAGGCTTCTATTTCGCTGATAACCTCACGAGAAACTTTTGCCGCAAAAGTTCTGTCTTTGAATTTTTTCCTTAAGCCACTTGCTTCCATGTCTGAAATTTTCTTGCCGCGCATCAAAGCATAACTGTGAATTAGCCCTGTTATTGTCTCACTTGCAGCAAGAGCATGTTCAACTTTCTCTGTTCTTACTTTATGTGCCAGGTGTGGAAGCTCATGGAAACCATAGCCGTGGCTTAAGATATTTTCGATAAATTCATTTCCAAAACCAGCTTCTTCAAGCATTTCGGGCATCTTTGTTAAATGTGTTTCCACATTTTCTTTTGTTATTCCCCAGTCAACATCGTGCAAAAGCCCGAGCATAGCCCATTCCTCAACTTTTTCTGGCTTTAATTTCAAATGCTCTGCAAGTTCTCTCATTACAGCCTCGCTTTCCTGATAGTGAATCAAATCCTGCTCGTGGGTATTGTATTTTTTTATTATTTCCCATGCTTTTTCTCTTGAGATTGGAAGATTTGTCATTTTATATCGATTTAATTGAATCCTATTATTTTAATACTTTTGTCCACCACCTTTCACCAAGCAATTATTTTTAATAAAGAATTCCTAACATATTAAAATTTTTTGTTTAAATAACTATTTAACTAATTCTCCGGCTTCATGAAAGGAAATAGTATAACATCTCTTATTGATTGGCTATCTGTCAGAAGAATTGCAAGTCTGTCAATTCCCACACCAAGGCCAGAAGTAGGTGGCATTCCTATCTTCAATGCATTGATGAAATCATAATCCATTTGCTGTGCCTCTAAATTTCCGCGTTTGAATTTTTCTGCGGCAAACTTCCAATAATTTTCAAGTACATGAGGATCATTCTGCTCGCAATAGGAAAGCCCGAGTTCCATTCCGTTCACAATAACTTCAAAGGAAGAAACAAACATTTCATCGTCATCTGTCGCTTTCGCTAAACCCGCAGCCTCAAGAGGATAATCATAAACAAGAGTCGGTTGAATTATTTGTGATTGGACTTGTTCCTCAAACACAGCAATCATTACATCTCCAATAGTTTCGCACTTTGTGCAATCAACATTTATTTTTCCAGCTGCTTTTTTAGCCTCACCAAAACCACTTATTTTCGCAAAATTTATTCCTGTCTTGGATTTTATTGCATCAAGAAAACTCAAACGTTTCCATGGAGTCTTGAAGTCAAGCATTTTGCCGTGGATATTTATCTTTGTTTTGCCATGGACTTTCTTGCAGACATGGGAAATCATTTCCTCTGCAAACTTCATGTTGTCCTTGTAATCAGCATAAGCCCACATTGTCTCTACTTGTGTGAATTCCGGATTGTGATACCTATCTATGCCCTCATTCCTGAAATCTTGGGAAAATTCAAAAATTCTTTCATACCCTCCGACAATCAGCCTTTTCAGGTAAAGCTCGTTTGATATTCTCATATAAACTTTCATCTTTAACGCATTCAACTCAGATGAAAACGGCCTTGCGGAAGCGCCGCCGTAAATCGGCTGTAAAATCGGAGTTTCAACTTCAAGGAATTTCATGGACTTCATGAACTCGCGGATTGCATCAAAAATCTTTCTTCTCATCTCAAAAACTTTTTTTATTTCGGGATTCATAATCAAATCAAGGTATCTTTTTCTGTAACGCTCTTCCTTGTCTTGCAAGCCATGCCATTTGTCTGGCAAGGGAAGAAGGGATTTTGTCAGAAGAACAAGGTTTTTCACAAGTATTGAATGCTGCCCTGTTTTTGTTTTTATGATTTTTCCTTCTATGCCAATTATATCTCCAATATCAATATATCTGCTAAAAAATTCAAAATCTTTCTTTCCTGTTTCCCCATTTTGCAAAACTAATTGAATTCTTCCTGTAAAATCCTGCAAATCAGAGAAAGTTATCTTTCCTATTTCCCTTTTAGTCATGACTCTTCCCGCTGTCTTTATTTCTTTTCCGAGCGCGGATTTCAATGCCTTTTCCACAGAATCCTTTTTATCGAATCTGTAAGCATAAGGATTTATCTTTTGCTTTTTCAGTTCCTGAATCTTTCTTTCTCTTTCCTTTATTATTTCGTCTTCTCTTCCCATTTTTACTTATTCATATATGATTATTTTATTTTTAAATACTACAC
>CAZGUQ010000006.1:0-4848 GCA_964529375.1 Candidatus Woesearchaeota archaeon | reverse complement strand
TACACCCGCCATACCCTTAAACTTAACCCGTGATTCATTATTACATTAAATTCATACTTACTTTAAGAATATTTTGATTGTTCCAATAGCAAATTAGAATATTATATATGCAACACCTTGAACGTTTTAAAATCTTGGAATCTTTCAGGCTTGATTTCTGCATTTCTTATATCAGAATGTTTTGGTCCTGTTTTGCAAAGTTCTATCATCTTATCAACATCGTCAACATTTCCCTCAAGAAAGACTTCAATTCTTCCATCTTCCAGATTTCTAACAAAGCCCTTTACATTGTGCCTTTCTGCGTTTTCTTTGATAAAAGCACGAAAGAAAACACCCTGAACAGTGCCCTCAATGTAAACCCTTACCGATTTTTTCATGTTTGAGAAAAGAAACAAGGATTTATTAAGTTTTATCTACTTTCTTCTTTTTCTTTGACTTGTTCTAAACCAGAATTTAAAATACCTATTAAATCCCCTTTCGTTCTTTCAACATAATTATGCATAATTTTTGGCAATCTGAGTATTATGCCTAAATAGGTTTGTAAGCTTTTCATATACAAATCAGGGATTATGAGACTATGATCAACTAAAACTTTTAACATTCTTTCTGCATCAAATCTAACAAGCTCGGCCAACTCATCTTTGTGTAAGTTATTAGCCATATAAGCCAATACAGGATAATCATATTGTGTTATACCACTTACCCCCTTATAGTTTCTTTTCTCGATGTTTTTATTCCACTTCCTGTCAAAAATTTTTAAGGGTATTATCCCTAAACCTTTAGATTCACCTGTGTCTTCTTCAACAATCACTCTTTGTTTCCAGAATCCTTTCCTCACAACAGCCTTTCTTGTCTTGTATTTTGGATGCAGATAAAATTCTAAGCTGTCTGAGTCGTTTATTTTAATTAAGAAGTGGATGGATTCTCCTGGATAAGGTTCTATTATGATTTGAGCGTCATAAGGGTCTGTGGCATTCTCTCCCTTTTCATCCATTTTAAAACCTTTTTTTTGCACCGCTTCCCATGCATAATGTAAAGCAACATCAAAAGGCGCATTTAAAGAACTGAAATCAGAAACGGTTTTTTCTAAATCAGACAAAACTTTTGGAAACTGGTGCAATTGCCTTCTATAGCTTAAATTTTCCAAACTCGGTCCGACTCTTTCATCTGTCTTATCTAAAGAATCAATTTGATTAGCAAGAGCATAAGAAAATAATTGTAAGTCTCTCTTGTCTGTTATCTGAACTCCAAAACGTGTAAAATAATCTCTTATTGATTCGTCTGAAGAAATTTGAAAATAAGGGAGGTCTTCCTCTAGACGTAATTGCAATTCAATAAGTCTTTCTGGAGATTCTATTTGACTTAAAACACCTTCATATTGCAATACTTTTTGCTCTTCTTCTGTTTTGGGGTTTACAACTATCCCTTCAGGACCAAATCTCGCAGATACTAATGCTCTTTCTAAATTATTTTCTGGAGTCATGAAATCAAGAAGTATACTTACTTATAAATCTTATCTTTTCTTTGTCATTCTCAAGTAATACTCACAACCCAAACGTCCTTTCAAATTCTCTCATCTGATTGTACTTGAACAGAAAATCTCTTCCGCTTGGTGTTATTGCTATCATCGTCCCTGTTTTTATATCGTCTTTCTTTATCATGCCTTTTTCTATAAGCTCATCAAGATAGGCTTTCATTTGGCTGTGCGATAAATTCGCTTTATACATCAGATGGGTTGGCTTGATTGTCCCGTTTTTACCCTGCACTATTGCCAGCATATCTGATATTATCTCCATACGGCTTCTTTTTCTTTCCATGTTTCAATATCCTTATAATTAAAGCCAAAAAAATGCTATAACCTATCAATTCAATGGTATTTGCAGCAGCAAACACTATATCTATGTTAGATAAAACAAATATTAATTGACTTAAGGCAAGAAGGCTAAAAGCCATAATCAATATCTTTGTGTTAAAAAGATGGTTTTCTTTGTAAATTCTGACATATTTTTCAACTGTTAAGATTAGAATGAACAATACAGTTAGATGGAAGATGTAAAAGATTTCTCTGCTTAAAAAAGAAGATATAAGAATGAAATACAAGACAGCCATGTAGTCTCCTATTGATTTTCTTTCTCTTGGAAGCCTGTAAATCATGTAAAATCCAAGCAATGTTAAGAATCTATGAAAGAAGAAACCAATATAATAAAAGAAATCAACAGAATTTGCTAGCTGACTGGTTACTATTGCCTCGCCGATTTGCCTAGCTGGTCCAAAATCGTAATATAAAGGGAGCTTGGTGAGAATTGTTGCAAGCTGTGCTAAAGCGATAAGTCCGAAGCCAACGCCAAGATAAAGAATTTTTCTGTTTCTGTTTACTCTGTAATATTTATAGGCCAAAGCCACGAATATAATTAGAACTATTAAACTGAATAATTCAATCATTATATCCTTGCCAACGAACCATTCAGGTGTCAGAACTATCTTAACCATGTCTTTTCACCATATGGCTTTAAAAAGCAAACCGTTTAAAAAGCTTGTGCAAAAAAAATCTATATATTGTTTCTCTATATATTATTCACAACTGCTTTATAAGGTGTTTTCTTCACTTTATCAAGAATCCAACCTCTCTTTTCACCCCTTTCCAAAATGGAAAGGGTCATTCTCATCACGCCTCTTTAAGGGGCGTTTCTCTCTAATTTGACTACACTTGGACAAATTCCATCGTATAAGATCTCTTCTTAAAACCCTCTTATATCAAGTTCATTGTTAATAATTGTAACAACTTGGCTTGCAAAGTATGTCTTAGGACCAACAGAAACAGCGTTGAATTTTTTCTTTAATCTTTTAAGCTCTTTTTTTGGAAATCCATCCTGGTCTCCAATTACAAAAACACTATCTTTAGGTATTTTTATATCTCTAATATTCTCCCCCTTCTTATCTAAAATAAATATTTCTTTGCCCTGTTCAACCAATTTCTCAATCACATTCAAAAAACTCTTTTTTTCAACAAAACAACCAGGCAAAACTTCTGTTTTCTGCCCTTGCTTATATTTGTAGAGAATCTTTCTAATGAGATTTGCAACATCTTTTTTGCTTAACTGTGTTTCCTTATTTACATGAATCTCTATATGCTTTGGAGGATCCGGCATTCCGTAAAAAACAAGATGCAGTTTTACATCATCTCTAAGTTGATGCGACAGGAAAAACGCATTGATTATTACATGTATTGCAATATCCATTCTACCCGCGCCCATTAAATCATCAGTTTTAAAATTTCCCGAGGTTCTTGCGCTTGATGAAAAATATACAAATGTTCTCATGATAGCTCTCCGTGCCTGAAACAATTAGTCGTATGATCATTTATTAAACCCGCGCCTTGCATGAAAGCATAACATATTGTAGAACCGACAAACTTAAATCCGCGGTCTTTCATATTTTTGCTCATGGTGTCTGATTCTCTTGATGTCGCCCCCATTTCTTTAAGGCTTTTGATTTTATTGTTTATTGTTTTATGGTTTGTAAACTGCCAAATATATTTGTCAAAACTTCCAAATTCTTCTTTTGTTTCCAAGAATTTTTTAGCATTTTCTATGGCTCCCAGGATTTTCAGCCTGTTTCTTATTATTCCAGCATCATTCATCAATCTTTCTATATCCTTTTCATTATATTCTGCTATTTTCTTTGGATTAAAGCCATGAAATGCTTTTCTAAAATTCTCTCTTTTATTAAGAATTGTTCTCCAGCTAAGTCCTGCCTGGAAAGTATCCAGAAGAAGATATTCAAACAATTTTAAATCATCATGGCAAGGAGTTCCCCATTCATTATCATGATATTCAATCATTAATTTGTCCTTTTCCTCTTCGCCAGGCCATGCACATCTTTCCTTTTTCATTTTATTTTATAGGTTGCAAAACAAATTCTGGTTTTGCGAATGTTTCTTCTTCGTTAATAATTTTGAACACACCGATAAATCTTTCTTTGCTGAAAACGCTTATCTTTGAGCCAATTTCCATGTTAACATTATTAATTAGGTTCTTTTTATAAATTGGCTGTCCTCTTAGAATTCTTTCTGCAGATTCTTCCTTTATTTTCACAACAGGAAACAATTCACCTATTATTTCACCGGGAATTATCATATCTTTTAATGCCTTGTCGTTTCCTTTCTTAAATTCCTCAGCTGCTTTTTCTAATTCATATAATGTATGGCTTTTTTCTTCTTTGAAAACGCCCGCCCTTATTCTTCTTAATTCAAGCATATGCGCTCCTAAACCCAACGCCTCTCCAAGATCATGAACTAGTTTTCTTATGTAAGTTCCGCCCTGAACCTCTGTCTTGAATAAGTAATTTCCGTTTTCCTCTTCTAAAATCTCAAAATTCTTAACTTCTCTCTCCCGGACAACCCGGGCAACTCTTGACTTAACAGGCGGAAGTTGCATTATCTTTCCCAAGAACTTATTTTTTATCACCTCTTTTATTTTTTCCAGTTCAATATTCGAATGGATTTTCATGATGCCAACATATTCTTTGTCCTCGCCAAGGAAAAAGCCAGTGAGCTTGCATGCCCTGTTTAGTGCTATAGGAAGAACGCCCGTGACTTTCGGGTCAAGAGTTCCAAAATGAGAAGTTTTTCTTAGACCAAGGGTCTTCATGACAAATTCAGAAACATCAAAGCTCGTGGGATTTGCAGGCTTGTCTATATTTATTATGCCGAATTCTAATAGCTCCTTTATGGTCTTGCCTTTTTTGATTTTTTCTATATCTATCATTAATATAAAGATTTTTAACACTCTTTAAATTTAACCATAAATGGATTCCAAAAGGGCAATAAGGCAGCTTAATGCTTTGGCA
>CAZGUQ010000005.1:0-33785 GCA_964529375.1 Candidatus Woesearchaeota archaeon | reverse complement strand
ACAATAACATTTAGAATAAGTCATGGTCCAGATTTTACTTACAACTGGAATGATTGGTATACAAATGAGACAATCAACTTTTCATTGTATAATGCAACATATCTGCAAAATATATCAAATGTGAAATTTGTAAATCAGTATGGAAGAATACAATTCCTGCAAAATTTGAACTTGAGCAGCGATTTGAATTTGGCAGAAAGGATAAAAGTTTTAGATAAAAAAATCTGGATTAATTCTTCTTTGATACCGCAATTCAACAAGAGTGCAATGCTGACTTTTACGGGAGTTGGATTTTCAAATCCAATAATCAAAATAGATGGAGTTGATTGTCCTGATACAAAATGCCAAAATGTGACTTTCAATCAAACAACAGGACAATATGTATTTAATGTAACTGGATTCAGCGTTTACGAAATAGTGGAGCAATGTGAAGACAATGTAAAGAATTATGACGAGACTGGAAAAGACTGTGGCGGTGTTTGCGGGGAATGCAAAGGCAATAGTTGGATTTGGGTGGTTGTTATAGCGGTTCTCATTGGGCTAATTTTATGGAATGTGAAAAGAAGAAAAAAGTAAGATAGTTTTAATTATTTAGGACAATAAAAATCTATTTTTAATAATTGATGTAAATGTGGATTAAGCGGGCTATTTCTATATTAATAATTTGGGTTTGTGTGGTTTAAATTGGAAGGAAAAAGAAAGAGAAGGAAGAGGAGATAATTAATATTTTAAATTCCCCAATCTATTTTTGTTTTTCTTTTTATTTCTGCAATCTCTTGGAGAATCTTGAGTTCAGCAGAAGATAAAAGGTCTTTGTTTTTCTTGAAATTCCTGAATTGCTGTTCTGAAATATCTGAGTAAAGAGAATCAATATCTTTCATTCTTCTTTCATAATTTATTCCAGAGATAGAGACAGCCACTTCTATGCAGGATCAACTGATTTGTTTTCTGGCTGGATGTTTTTTATCTTTCCAACCCTTTCCCCAATATTATCTATAATATGCAATCCCCGTATGAGTTTTCCTCCTTCCACTCTTACTCCAAAGATTGCCGGATTTGTGTTCCTAAAAACATATTGTTTAAGCAAGGCCATTTTGCATAGGCTGCTAAGCCCTAAGAGCCTTGTTTTTTCTATCTCTTTTCTTTTTTCCTCCCTGAATTTTATGAGATTTTCAATAAGCTTGTAAATGACATCATCTGCAATGATTTTCACCCCCGAAACAATATTTTCCTCTGATTCCACATTAAACCCTAGAATAACAGAATCTAAGGGATTAACTTCCAGATTTGCTCTTGCACCTGCCATATCTGCCTTGTTTATTCTGCCAATGCCGGCTTTTAATACAGGAATGTTATTTTGCTTTAATATAATCAACAATGCTTCAAGGCTTCCGAGACTGTCTGCCTTTACAATAATTCCCTGCTTGTCTGTCTTGATATTTTCTGATAATTCTTTTTTGAAAAGAGCTTCGATTTCCTTTAAATTATCGTGGTAAACGACAAAAGGCATTCCCGGAAGAACATTGTCATTTTCTTTTAACTGAATTCTAATTCCTGTCGCAGCCATGACTTTTTCCTTTGGCGAGAACTTGTCAGATACAGGCATTATTTCTTCAAGGACCCTTATTTTAGATAATACGGGCTTTCCATCAAGATTGGCAATGGCTATTGTGTCGTTCTTGCTTAAAGACCCATCATAAATTATTGATTCAAGATAAGAATTATCTCTTTCCCTTTTTATCTCAAGAACAACGCCTTTTCCTTCCGACCCCAAGGTAAGACGGTTTTCAAGATATTTTTGGCTTAAGCCGCAAAGAACAAGAATCAATTCTGGAATTCCCTGGCTTGTTTTTGCAGAGCAGGGAACAAGAGCCACTTTTTTTGTGAAATCATCTATATTATAATAAAGGTCAGAATCAAGACCGTAATTCTGTAGGCTTCCCATAAGAGTAAGATATTTTTCCCTGAAATCTGAAGCAGCATTTATTGCCTGCGATTCTATATTTCCCTTTAATCCTTTTTTTTCGTTGAACTTCCATCCATGGATATTATCAATTTTGTTTAAAGCAATTATAAAAGGAGTTTTATTGTGCTTCAAAATTTGAATGACTTCTGAAGTCTGGGGTTTTATTCCTTCGTTGATGTCTATGACAAGGACAGCCAAGTCTGCAAGACTTCCGCCACGCTTTCTTAGATTTGTGAATGCTGCATGCCCTGGAGTATCAATTAACAAAAAGCCAGGAATGTTTAATTTTATTCCTGATTGCTCTATTAAAGGACAGGCTGTCTTTAAATTTTCTGCAGGATAAACTGTAAAAGAAATCTTTTGAGTTATTCCTCCAGCCTCTCCTTTATGAACTGCACTCTGCCTTAACCTGTCCAGTATGCTTGTCTTCCCATGGTCAACATGTCCGCAGACCGTAACAATTGGCTGTCTTATTTTTAGTTTCATAGAAAAATGAGAAGGATGTTGGTTAAAAAGGTTTTGAATTTAAATCTTTTAAGAATGAAAAAGGCCGGAGACGAAGTTCGAAACCAGTTAAGCTGCAATCCGAAGATTGCGATCCGAAGATCTGCTTAGACTGACGGTTCCTTCTCTTCGACCTTATATTATATACGATTTAGGGTTTTTAAGTTTTTTGGAAAACTTTTATTGGCACATCTTTAAAAAATAAAATAAAAAATAAAAAATAAAAACGAGTAGAAAAGTTAGAAATTATTCTGATTGTTCAGAAGATTCTTGCTCACTTTTTGGGCCACTTTCAGAAGAGGAATCGTTTGATTCTTCTTCCTCTTCTTTCTTTTTCTTTTTTTTCTTCTCTTCTTCTGTTTCCTCGTCTTCACTTTCAGAGGTATTTTCAGAAGTTTCTTCTTCACCCTCTGGCTTGTTTTCAGACGGGTGTTCTTCCATTTTTTCTTCTTCCATAAAAACCCAAGAAAAACAGGGTATAAAAACTTTTGGAAAAGGATTTTATACAGGTTTTAGAATTTAAACACTAATTTTAAAAACTAAAATCCATTAGAATAGTCATGCAATGGTATGATCCTCTGCTTGTAATTGTCTTTATTGTAGGGATTTTGTTAATCTTCTTTAGCCATAGTCATCACCATAAAAGAAATGTTATTCTTGGCTCGGTTCTTATTCTTGCTTCTTTAATAATAAAGGCATTTCTTTGGTTTGAAAGTCTTCTTTGATTGATCAAAAAAATTTTAAAATAGTTAATATAGGATGATTAATACCCATACAATGATATTAGGGGTGTGGTGGCTGTGTCTTATTAAAAATAAGTAATTGATAAAAATCAATAATCTTCTATTTCTTCTTTATCTAAAGTTTTTTGGTCGTTGGTTGCTGAAGCCTCTTCCTTGAGATCTTCCTCTGTTATTGAATTTACGAATTCCTTGAATTTCCCAAAATCTGAAACTGGAATCCGCACGCCGGATTTTGTGAAGCCGGTGTATCTTTCACTCGTAACAAACTCTCTTATTGTCAGGCCTTTCCTTCCTCCGAAATCATCAAGCCTTACAATTACATCTGTTGTGTCATTCTTCTTGAGCTTTCCGATGTCTTTTTCCATGCCTTGTTGATTGAATAAGGTTATTTAAAGTTTGTGGATTTAAGAATATGATCTTCTGGGTTTTTCTGTCAACCCTGTAAAACCTTGGCTTATCTTTTCTTGGAAATAAAAAACGATATTTTTCATCCCATAAGACATCTTCTATATTGTCAAGATTCTGCTCAGAAGTTATCCAACCTGTGCCAAATTGTCTTAAATCTACTCTTGCATAGCCCCTCATTGTCAAACTTGTTATATCTTTGTCTTCCGAAAAAAAATCCCAGTAATAAGGATGATAGGACATAACAAGATCTTTTATTTTTCTATGCACAGGGCTTCTTCCTTTTAGGTTTGAATCTCTTGATTGGGCGACAGCCCCCCATCTTCTATTTACTCTATAAATTGCTATATTATGGTCTATATCTCTGGCTTCCATACACACAATTAGAGGGAGGTGACCATGATAGTACAAGATGGCAGTTGCAAATAAAGCCCCCTCTAGACAATGTGCTGTTTTGTCTCTTAAAACTCTTCTGAAAGACCTGGTTGTACTTCCATTTTCTTCAAAGTTATATCTTAATTCTTTGTTTATATATTCTTGAAGCTTTTTCGGAGTATTCAGCTTTTCTATTATTCTTCTCTCTTGCCCTGCAAAAATGCTTCTGTCCATTACTTGCAACAAATTAATTAATATATAAAGATTATCTGTTTTAGCAATTAGTTTAACCTAATCAAATATATTCCCTCTTTTGTGCTGATCGCTTACATGAAACTTGTGTTCAACTTCCTGCTCTATCTTGGCAAAAACTCTATGGAAAGTTCTGTTTAAGTCCCAATCGGAACAGTCAGCTTCCATTGCTTTTCCAGCATAAGTAATAAGAACATGAATGCTGAATTTTGTTTTTCCTCCGGGGCTGTATTCTTTCAGATGGATTTTTACAGATTTAATATTCTTTAACTTGCGTCCCAGTTTTTCTGAGTATTCTCCCCATAACTTCTGAAATTCCTCTTTTGTTTTTTGGGTCAAAAGTTCAAAGCCTTTTGTCTGCAGGGTAATCATAAAGAAATAAGACTGTGGATTTATATAAAGGTTTTGAGGACGCCCCAACCACACCCCTTACTTTTTGTTAGACTCCCAAAAAAAGTGTTACATTCCCAGATATTTTTATAATTAAATCTTTCTTCTTATAGTGACCATATAAAAATCATCTACGTTTGGTTCGCTTATATCGTACCTTTCACTAAGTCTCTTCCTTAAACCTTCATAGTTTTCTCTATTAAAACAAGGGACTTGTGCAGACGAATCTGGTTTATCTTTAAATAAACGTTCTAGCGAAACTACAGTGTCATCTAAAAATGCCATTTTAATCTAGAAATAATCTGAATACACATTATTTAAATCTTTCTATATTGTCTTAACTTTGTAGTAACAAAACGCCCGTGCCAGGAATTGAACCTGGAAGCCAGTAAAGGCCTCGATTTCCAATCGAGTGGAGTACCATTGTCCCACACGGGCCCAAATGAAATAAAAGAAATCTATTTTTAAACCTTGACTCTTACTAGCCTGTTTCTTAAACCATTTTTTAACTTCTCTCGTAAGTTACAAAAGAATAATTTTCATGATCTTCTCTGAAAGCCTCTCTCCAAACTTTTGGATTAATCTCTGGGAAAAAAGTATCGCCCTCAAATCTTCTATGGATTTCAGTTATCTCAAGCCTTTCTGCCAATTTTCCTATTAACGCGCCGTAAAGAGTTTGACCTCCTGCACAGTAAAAATTCTCATTTATCTGGCTTGCCTTTCTTACTGCTTCAGGGAGTGTTCTGCAGATAACAATTCCGGGATTGTCTTCAAAATTCATTGTTTTTGAAATAACAATTGTTGTCCTTCCGCTATCTAATGGAACATATTTTTTGTCTATTGAATTAAAAGTTTTTCTCCCCATTATTACAGGATGATTTGCTGTTAAAGTTTTGAACCTAGCCATATCTTCCCTGTATCTTGTCCTGTCTTCCTTTGTTTTTCTCCATGGGATTCCATCTTGGAAACCTATTACATCATCTTGTGCAACTGCTGCTATTAATCTTAGCCCCATTTTATGCTATCTGAAAATAAAATGATTTTATAAAGAAATCTGTGAAGAAGGATATATTTCATTTGGAATCTGGAAATATAGACTGCTAAGAATATAGTTTAGAAGATATCCCAATAAACAAATTTTTAATATATAACAAAACTTCTATATATTCTTACTACAGCAAATCTATTCTTACATATTAAAATAAATTTGCACCAGAAAATCTCTTAATCCTTCATCTCAATCTTGATATTGACATTCTTTGGAATCTGCATCCTCATTATATGGTGCAGCACTTTTTCATTTGCTGGCAAGTCAATCAGCCTTCTGTGGATGCGCATTTCGAAATTATCAAACGTTGCTGTTCCATTTCCGCAAGGGCTTTTTCTTGTTGTTATCTTTAATCTTTTTGTTGGAAGAGGAACAGGGCCAGATATTGCTATTCCAGATTTATTGGCTAAGTCTCTGATGGAATTGCAAATATTATTGATCATTTCTATATTTGTGCTGTTTAGCTTTATTCTTACCTTCGGCATGGATATAGGATTTAAAATTTGTTTAAAAACCTTTTTATATCAAAAAAGCCTGTTAACTAAGAAAAAAGATGGTGTATTTATTTAACCAGATAAGCTTGATTATTCTTCTGGTGCTTGCCGTGTCTCTTGTAATGAGAATTCTTAAGCAGCCATTGATTATTGGATATATAATCTCAGGAGTAATTGCCGGCCCGTTTTTCCTTGGAATTCTTCCTGGAACAGATGCAACCAGCACAATAAGTGTTTTTTCTGAATTCGGAATAGCTTTTCTTCTCTTCATTGTCGGCTTGCACCTTTCTCCAAAGGTGATAAAAGAAGTTGGAAAAATTTCTCTTATAACAGGAATAGGCCAGATAGTATTTACAATACTTCTTGGTTATTTTATTGCGACATTGATGGGATTTTCACCGTTAACTTCCCTATATATAGCAATAGCAATAAGCTTTTCTTCGACGATTATAATCATGAAATTGCTTTCTGATAAAGGAGATTTAGATGCTTTATATGGAAAGATTTCAATCGGGTTTCTTCTTGTTCAAGATTTGGTTGCAATAGTTATTTTAGTTATAATATCTTCTTTTTCATCAGGAGATTTTATAGGCCAGATCAGTTCAACCATTATAAAAGGAATTTTGTTGCTGGCTGTTTTAATTCCCATAAGCCTTCGCGTTCTGCCTAAATTTCAGGGATTTTTTGCCAAATCCCAGGAATTCTTGTTTGTATTTTCAATAGCATGGGGGCTTGGACTCGCTTCCCTGTTTTTTTATATGGGCCTTACACTTGAAATCGGAGCCTTGATTGCCGGAATTCTTTTGTCTGTGTCTCCTTACAGCTTTGAGATAAGCTCAAGGATGAAGCCGCTAAGAGATTTTTTCCTGATTTCATTTTTCCTTCTTCTCGGAGCCCAGATGACTGTGGGAAACATAAGCCATCTTATTATTCCAGCCATACTATTTTCTTTATTGATTCTTATTGGAAATCCTTTAATTGTAATGTCTTTAATGGCTGTTTTTGGATATACTAAAAAGACAAATTTTCTTGCAGGGCTTACTGTTGCGCAGATAAGCGAGTTTTCCTTGATATTGATAGCGCTTGGCGTAAAAATCAATCATCTTTCACCAGAGATTTTATCTTTAATGACTCTTATAGGCCTGATAACAATTGCCGGCTGCACATATATGATAATATATTCAAACAAGATTTATAGAAAACTTTCAAAATATCTCGTAATTTTTGAGAAAAAAGGCATTAAGGAGAGAAAAATAAAGAAAAGAGAGGTTGATGCCATTCTCTTGGGGTATAATAGGATAGGTTTTGGAATTCTAAATTCACTTAAAAAAATAAAGAAAAAATATCTTGTTGTTGATTACAATCCGGAAACAATAGCAAGCCTTGAAAAGCTTGGAATTCCCTGCTTGTATGGAGATGTTGATGATGAAGATCTTCTTAGCAGCATTTCACTGGACAAAATAGATATTGCTGTTTCAACAATTCCAGAATTTGAAACAAATGTTCTTTTAATAGAAAATATCAGAGAGAAAAACAAGAAAGCAATAATAATTGTAAGAGCGCACAGCATTGAGGATGCTTTGGATTTGTATAAGAAAGGGGCAAGCTACGTTTTAACTCCTCATTTTCTTGGGGGAGAATATGTTGCAAGAATGCTTTCAATAATAAAGACAGATGAGAAAGGCTATCTTGAAGAAAAAGAAAGGCATGTTCAAATGCTTAAGGAAATGCGCACAAGAGGAAGCAGGCATCCAGAGGTTGAAAAAGATTGATTAATCTTCTTCTGATTTTTTCCTTTTTTCTTCTGGTTCTATTGGTTCCAGATTAAGGAAAGAGAAAAGAAATCCAAAAAATCTTAAAATTGTTTCTAAGATTATTATGAATAAAAGATAATTAAAGATTAGGTTAAAAAAATCGGGAACTTGACTTAACTGCCCTATGACCTTCTCAAAATCGAGAAACCCACGGGTTACAAGAGATACTGCAAGGAGAGTTAATGGCAGAAGCTTGGCAATCTCTTTTGCAACGTTTTCCCCATAATTCGGTATATAAGAGCACATTCTTATTGCAGCTATTACTGTTACTGAAAGAAGCAATACTGTATTTACGGGAAGTTCTTCTGTGAGGAAAATTAAGAATAGGGTAAATACTACGAACCAGAAGAACACGAGTATAGGCATCAAGATTATATATTCAATAAGGTAGAGGAAAATGGCAATAATTCTTACAAGAATAGGATGTTCTGCCGTATTGTATTTGCTGAGGTTTAATTCAAAGATGTTCCTTGTTCCTATAAACCTGTAGAATTTCCATATGAAGACAGAGTAAATTACTATAAGCAAGGCAAGGAAAAAAAGATTGATAAAACTCTGGAAAAATGGGGATAGCGTGCCTAGAAAGCCTGTATATGCAGCTGCAAGTTCAGATGTTAAATCAGCAAGAGCCATTTAAAACAATGGGTTTTATAACTTTTAAATCTATTCAAAAATGAATCAAGATTTTAATGCAAAAATTGATATAAACCGCTAATAGGTCCATATTTACTAATAAATATAATGTGTTGGCTTTTCTCCTGTATTCATCTAACTTTTAAAGTTATTCAATAACTTTAAATATAATTCTTCCCTGTTGAAGATATGATTGACCTTAAAGACTTGAGAGAAAGACCTGAGACTTACAAAAAGAACAACCGGAAAAAAGGACGTGATGAAAGAATAATTAATGATGTTCTAAAACTTGATGGAGAATGGCGCAGAGTCAAAACAGAGGCAGATAGATTGAGGCATGAAAGAAACAAAATTTCTGAACTGATAAATCTGGCTAAAAAGAAAAAGCAAGATGCTTCTTCATTAATAAAAAAAGCAAGGGAAATTCCGCAAAAATTGAAAGAACTTGAATCAGAAGAAAAAGACCTTTATGATTCTTTCAACAAAAGGCTTTACGAAATTCCTAACTTAATGCATCCGGATGTTCCTCAAGGCAAAAGCGAAAAGGACAACAAGATAAGAAAAGTTGCTGGAAAGAAAACAATCTTAAAGTTTCCAGCCAAGACACACGTTGAGCTTATTGAAGCCCTTGATATTGGAGATTTTGATGCTTCTGCAAAAGTTGCCGGCTCTGGATTTTATTATTTGAAGAAAGATTTAGCTCTGCTGAATCGTGCGCTAATAGGTTTTGCAATTGATTTCATGAGCAAAAAAGGATATTTGTATATTGAGCCTCCGTTGATGGTTAATAAAAGAGTTGAGATGGCAAAAGGAGATTTCAAGGCATTTGAAAACGCTCTTTACAAGATTGAATCAGAGAATCTTTATTTAATCCCAACTGCAGAAGATGCAATTCTTGGAATGCTGGCAGACAAAACAATTTCTGAAGAAAAATTGCCCTTGAAATTTTTTGGATATTCAATGAGTTTTAGGAAGGAAATAGGAAGCCATGGAATTAATGAAAAAGGACTTTGGAGAACGCACCAGTTCAACAAAGTTGAGCAATTTATTTTCTGCAAGCCAAAAGATTCCTGGAAATATTATGATGAATTAAGGAAAAATGCAGAAGAAATAATAAAGAGACTTAAGCTTCCTTACAGGATTCTTGAAATGTGCTCTGGAGATCTTGGCGATTGGAAAGCCAGAAGCGAAGATATTGAGGTCTGGAGGCCAACGACAAAAAGCTATGGAGAGATTGGAAGCTTGAGCAACTGCACAGATTACCAGGCAAGAGATTTGAATATAAAAGGAATTTCAAAGAATGGAGAAAGATATGTCCTGCATACATTGAACAATACTGCTTTGGCAACCTCAAGAATCATGGTTGCAGTTCTTGAAAATTATCAGCAGAAAGACGGCAGCATTAAAATTCCGAGTGTTCTGCAGAAGTACATGAACGGCAAGAAGAAGATAACTTCTGCAAAAAGATAATCTTTAAAAACAAATTTCTTTATTCTTTATAGTGCCTACGTGGTCTAACGGCTATGACGCTAGCCTGTCGCGCATGAGGAGAACCAAGGTTCTCCCTACAATACCCTCTCCTTTGAGAGAATTGAAAAATGCGCAGAACGCTGGAAACCCGGGTCCGACTCCCGGCGTGGGCGTGTAATTCTATAGTAGTTACAAAAGGGCAAGATTTATATACTAATTCTGGATTGGGTTTTTATGAAAAATACAGGAAAAATAAGCAGGATAAGCAAGATAGACAGGATGCTATATGGGTTATTAATAGTCCTGTTTGCAATGCTGTTGATTCTTATAACTCCATTGATACTTGGATATTTTAATTCCCAAGACTACAATAGCGTGGAAGATATTGCAAATGCCTGCAAAAACACCAGCCTGCAAGATTCTGCTTCCTGTGTTGTTGATATAACAAAAGGATTCTATAAATATAATCTTGATAATGTCAGCAAGACATTAAGCTTTGAAGAACTCAAAGAACAAGGCGGTGTCTGTACTTCATGGAGTGCATATTATTCTGACATAGGAAAAAACTTAGGATTTAATACAAAAAAGGTTATAATTCCTGTTGAAGGAAATATTTACCATGAATTCAGCGTCTGGAGCGCAGAAGATGCTTATTGCATTCTTGACCAGACAAAAGCAATGTGTGTTGGGCTGCAATAAAACTTATAAATCGTGATTGTTAAAGAATAAAATGAGATGGCGGAGAAAAGAAAAGACGTTAGAAGAACTGGCCGGAGAATTTGGCATAACTGTTTTGACTGGCGCGGTTCCTAATAAATATACACCATTAAAAGATCGTGTAAAGGGCGCTGGTCAATCAAAAACAGAAGCCATAAAACATATGTTTGAGTATGCAAAAGATGCTTCAGTTGATGCTATTGGGGGTGTACAATATTCTTCAAAAAATGGTCGGCTGCAAACAGTTAATGCAGTGGCTTACATACTCTCATCTTCAGATACTGCATAAAAATAACTTCTTGGCGAAGCAAAAACTTTAAAAAACCCGTAATTTGTATACTAGTACTTGGAGTTTAAATGAAACACAAACACAAAAAAGAGGAATCAGAAGACGAGGATTTGAAAGAATCAGATAGCGATGAAGATGATTCTGATGATGAATTCCCGGAAACTGAAGAAGAAGGCTATTAAAATCTTCTGTTAAACTTTTTCTTTTTAATTATTTTTTATATAAAAAATAATGGATATCAAAATATTGTTAATGGTAAAAGATATAGTTATAAAGTACAATGGCAATAGGTAAATGATAATATAATATTTTTATTTAAAATATTTCTGCTAAATGATTCTGTTAAGCCAATAGGAGATGGAATGATAAATTTGCGATTTTATTTCCTTTTAAGTTAACCGAACCTGCTAAATTTGTTGTACAACAAATTTATATACAATAATCTTTTTTATTAAAAATGGGGTGGAAAAGCATTCTGGCTTCTGTTATTGCTATCTTCCTAGTCTTGCTGATATTTTTTTACTGGGTTTTTCCCTTTGAGACAATTGATTTTGGCACAACCAGCTCTAGAAATTCTAACTTCACTTTGGGAAATGTGGAAAATGAAAGCATGCAGTTTTATCCTAATATGAGATATCCCGGAAATGATATATCATACAAGATTGAATCATGCCCCCTGAAAAAAACAGATGAAATGCAGAGATCTTTTGATGCTATAGAAAACCTGACTGCTCTGAATTTTTATCCTGTTGCTTCAAACGAGGAAATCTCTATAACTTGCGATGAAGATGCAAGATTTGAAGGAGACTTGTTCATAGCAGGAGAAGGGGGGCCTGTGAATATTACAAGAACAGATAAATTCAATGTCATACATCGCGGCGCAATAACATTAATAAGAGAATCAAAGTGCGAAAATCCGAATGTTGGAATTCATGAATTGCTGCATACTCTTGGCTTTGCCCATTCTGAAAATCCGAATAATATAATGTATCCTGTGAGCAAATGCAGCCAGACAATAAGCCAGGACATAATAAATTTAATAGACCAATTATATTCCTATCAAAGCCTCCCCGATATTGCGTTTGAAAATGTTTCTGCCACAATGTCTGGAAGATATTTGGATTTAAATCTTACCATAAGAAATCAGGGGCTTGCCGATTCTCCTGCGGCAGAAATAGAGGTTTATGCAGATGACAAATCGGTAAAGAAAATAGGGTTGGAATCTCTTAAAATAGGACATGGAAGACTAATAACAGTGACAAATATTTTTGTCTTCCAAAAAGACGTTGATGAACTAAGATTTTTGATAAAAACAAATTTTGAAGAGTTGGAAAAGGATAATAATGAAGCTGTATTAAATTACAGCAATTAGACCTACTCGCCGTCAAGGTCTAAATCATCTATGGCTTCTTCAAATTCATTCTCATCCTCAAAACTCTCAAATTCTTCCATCTTTTCCATTGTCAGCCTCGTTTTTCACCCCTTTTTATTGAATTCTAAAAAGATGCGCAGTTTTTAAATATTTCTATAGACGGAGATATGCATATTGTCCTCGATATCTTTTTAACCCATATCTAATTAATTTCTGTCTTTATTGTGGTTAAAGACTCAACATCATACCACCATCTTCTGTAATCATATCTGTTTGGAGAGATATCTTTGAAGACAAATCTGTTTTCTTCTCTTGGATCAATGTAATGCTTCATGACTTCAAAGTCAACGTTTCCATAATAATCTTCGAAATAGAAATTCACGGTGAAATAGCCTCCTGTATAATCTTTGTTTCTGACATAAACTTCGTAATTATTTATATCATTTCCAAAAAGCCCTTCTGAAACTCTTAATCTTGACGAAGAATCATAAGATAAGTATCTATTATCACTATCATAATGTCTTCCATCATTAAAATAATCTGTATCGTCGATTAAATAGTAATTTCTCTCATAATCGTTATCGACAATATATGGCTTTGCGCTTAGCGTTGTATATTGTGTCTGGGTTCTAGCGGGATATGTGTTATAATTATATGTATTAAATGAATTTGTGATTGTTGTTTCTGTTTCAGAGCCTTCTGCGGCGTTTATGACAACAATTGATATCATGATTAAGAACACAATAAAAACCACGGCAAGAATTATTTCTAGAATCATTCTTTCTTTTTGTTCCATTTTTTATGTTGTGCTCCCATTACCAACCCCAATCGACCTATAAAATTGGAGCGCTCTTAAAAGACTAACATCAATTTGTCGCGTTTGATTATGGCTAACTGTTGAAACCTCTCTTTCAGATAAAGTATAATAATCAACTTCTGGAGGGCAGGGGTATCCATATCTAGCTAGTTCCTTTTCTCCTATAGTGCCCACTATGAAATCTTCGATAACTTTAGTTGGAAGAGATACAAGGACAGGCAGACCAACCGGTATAACATTAACAACTCGTTCATCAAGGGTAAATTGGCCTTTATCATTAACTGTTAATTTTCTTAAAACCATTTTTGTCTATAAGAAAAATACTATATAAGGATTATTGGAGTGGGAAAGATATATATTCTATATTAATAAATTATTTAAATCAAGACACACCAAAGGGGATATGGTTTTAACTGATGATATTCCTTATGCGGATAAATTGCGTCATGATAAAATAGAAAAGGGGCCTGTAGAAAGTCAAGACCTTTTATATCTTATACAATATGCCCTCCCTACGCAAGCAACGACCTCTTTTGAAATGCTTTTTAGTTTGAAAAATGGATACATTCCTAAAAGTTCGGCACAAGTTACTATTGACAGAGAAAAGAGAAAATTAGGATTAAAAGAATTTTCTTTATATAATTCTGGAGTAGAAGATGTCTTAAGAGGCGGGCAATTGGAAATGTTGAAATTACGTTTTCCAGAAATTAATTCAATGGACGCCAAGAAAGACTTTGCTTGGGGTCACGAGGCATTTAAGATAGTAAAAGATAATCTGGATTTTTTCCATCGGGCAGGTTATGTTTTATCCCCAGAAAGCTTTAGATTGGCACATTATATAGTGCAGGTGCCTGATCAATTCCCGGGATTTTTTACGAGAAGCTACGGGCAGAAGATTTTAGTAAGAACAGAATCCCTTCTTGCAGGAAAACCAGAAAGAAAACTTGTTTTGCATTTCACACACGACGCTACTGATACAGATGAAGTAAGAGGATATCAAGAAATTTTTAACAGAGTAAATTCTTCCCCCCCTGTTTTCTTATAAAAAATCCCCGCACCCAGAATCGGACTGGGGATCTTTCGGGTTCTGTCGAACTCGCGGCTTATCGGGCTTCATAGTTATCCTTTCTAATCTTGATATGGAATCTCCACCCTAGACAAAGTCTACAGCCGAACGCTCTACCACTGAGCTATGCGGGGTTGAATTAAAAAGAAGTAATGGATTTTTAAGGTTTTACTTTTTAAAATAGCTACGTTTGGTTATCTAACACGATATAATATTTAATATAAATAATCCCTTTAATTATAACTTTATTGATTTTTGACTATTAGAACTGTTTAAATATATTTATTCCCCAACCTCATTTTGTTTTAGAAATCTTTTTATTTGAGCTACATGTCCTTCTTTGTGGCCATAGTTGGCGTAGACAATTCCTTATTCCTCAACTTTCCTTTGTTCTAGAACGATCACACCCGAGCGTTCTTACTCTTCAACCTTTCTCTGTTCTGAAACGAAGAAAGCCTTGTTCGATTCAACTTCATGGATTTCGCCTTCACGCTCGAAGATTGCTGTCGATATAGGCAATTCAAACTTGCCGAAAACGCCAACCTTGGAATAAATTATGTAACTTACAATTCTTATCTCTCCTGGCTGCATGGAATCAAAGTTCCATTCCAACCTTCTGTTTTTTTCATCTGTCCTTGTAGGCTGCTCGCCAAGGAATTTTTCATGAAGCTTTACAAGAGGAGGCAATCTGTCAATAAGATTCACGCGTTCAACATGCTTCCTTGCCTGCGTTGCTATTGAGACCTTAAGCGCGAATTCACCGCCCTTTGCTCTTACAAATGAAACCCTTTTTCTCAAAATAACAGATGTTCCTGTATATTTCTTTACGAGAACAACTATTGCGACAACAAGAAGCAACAGAATAAATGGGAATAGCCAGTTTGTTTTCACTTCTATTTCTAGAGATTCTCCTGGTGGTATTTCTCTTGACCAGGTATAATAAACAGAGAATCCAGAGCGCTCGACAATGTCTGGTGTAGGAGAAAAAGTTGTAAAAAGCCTTGAAACCAGATTTTTCTTTATAACAGTATCTGAAGCTGCCAGGGTATTTCCTTCGTTTATTTTTGTTATTATTTGGGTATTGATTAAGAAGCCATAGTCTTTTTTTGTTGTTGTTAAAATATCTTTTTCCACAAATCTTATTACTCCTTCAACATCTGCCTTTTTTTCAAAAGCAGTTACTTCTGCATTCAACGTATAGAAGCCTGCCATAAGATTTTTGAAATCCTCTCTGCTTAGCTGAACAGAAAATCTCTGGACTTCTCTTGACTGCAGCGGCAGGGTTTTTTCAAGACTGAAGAAAGCAGAAGAAAATAAAACATTTACTGTTCCGAAATCAACAGATTCGAGGTTTTTTATGTAAATTTCTATTTCCTGTGTTTGGGGGTCAACGTCGCCAGAACCAACTTCAAATGCATCTTTGAGATTTATTACCTTGAAGGTTAAATCCTGCTTTATTTCGCTTGTATCTGAAGCTCTTATATATACTGGAACAGTGTAATATCCACGCTGCGAGATTTTTCCTATTGGACTCAAAGCCAGCTGAATTTCTCTTGTTTCTCCGGAAGTCAAGGAGAAAGTTTCGGGTGAAAGACTAAAGCTGGCAAGATTGTAGAATTCAAAATTTCCCGGAGCCCCAAGATTTGTTATTTTTAGATTAAAAACAACAGGCTGCTCAATATCAACTATAAGTACTTCATTTTCGCTTGTTTTTTCAACATTAAGATTTATTGCAAGCGCGCTTGGCAGAAGAATCAAGGCAACAAGGAAAAAAAACCACTTTTTCATGTAGAAAACAGAAAGATTTTATATTTAAGTATTTCGGTTGCAACCGAAATATATAAGTTTTTATAAATGTGGAAATTCAGGGATAAAAATGTTAAGAAAAATAAATGAAAGAAGATTGAAAGACCATCTTGGCAAGTCCTTATATGTAGAAAGAGAAGGAATTAAAGGAAATCTCTTTTCAGAATTAAGAAATGGAAGCGTTGTAGCTAAAGAGGGCGTGGTGTATGACATTTTATGTAAGGATGAGAAGGGATTTTATATAAAAATGTACAAGACATATTGGGGCAAAGAAGGAACAATTTTCAGCAAAACAGAATTTTTTGACGAACACTATAGATTGCAGAACGGAGATATCATGCGTTTACATGCCGGCGAACGCATTGTTACGCTTTCTCCATTAGAAACCTAAAACTTCTTTCCTTCTAAATCAAGATATGCTTTTGCCTGATTGAGGAATTTATCGCAGTCTTCCGAAATTTTTGTCTTGTATTCCTCAATGCTTGAAGGAATTACCCATTTTTCGTAAATGCCACGGAGGAATTTTTTGAATGCGCTCGTCTCAAATTTTCCTGCATAATCTTTTACAATAATCCCTTTTATTTCTGTTTCAACAGCACCCTGATTTGTTTTTACCTTGGCATTTCCCTGTGAAACCTCTATTTCCTTCAGATTTTCCGCCTTCATATTTATCTTTGCCTCAATCTTGAAGAAATCTGTAAGTTTTCTTTCTCCTGTCCATCCAACTTCTATTCTCTTTGAAGCACCATCTATTTTCTCGGTGTATTTATCTTCTTTGATTTCAAGGCCTGTTTCGTCTTTGAGCCAATCATAGCAGAATTTATAGAAATCCTTAAATGAAAAAACTCCGGTGTACTTTATTTTGCTTGAGAAAATCGTTTCTTTTTCTGGCATTTTATTTTTCCTAAAAAGGGATATTAGATTTAAATATTTAACTAAATGAACAGTGTTGTGGTTCACAATATATTTTATAAGATAAGATGATGTGCTAAAGGAATGGCTTCTGAGCAGCTAGAAAAACCATCCCCAGACATAGAAAAATTAAGAGAAAAGTATCGTGGAATAGTTGTAAAAACATTAGATAAAGATCCAAAATGGCCTGAAATTCTTAAAATTGGACTTGGAAACTCTGAAGGTCAATTGATGATTGCCGGGGGTTATATATATAGACCAATAAGTGAATTTGAATATAAAATAAAAACAAGAAGAGAAAACGGAATTATTGATGTTGATTTTGTAGCAGGCCAACTTTCTACAAAGCCATATACTCTAAGAAATCTTGGCTGGAGAGAAAGAAGAACAAAGTATGGAAACCCTGCTTTTTGGAATAAGCAATATTGTGTTGTTGTGAGCGATTTAAATTCTTACCCTCGGCCAACCTTGGAAGATCTGATTGATAATACTCCTTTAGATATACAATCAATTGGGATTGTTATAAGAAGAGACGAGCCCTTTCTAGGGGAGTTAATAGGGAATAAAGGAATCCTTGCAATTCATCACAAACAGGTAAAGATAAATAACCGTATCGAAGCAGTTTACGAAATCTATAAAAAAATAGCCCACGAAGCACAACTTGTTGTTGGCTCAGAAGAATTTAATCAGTATATAAAAGGGTTTGATATGGAAAAAATTCTTAGGGAATTTGTAGAAAAGAAAGCCAGTCAATTGCATTTCACACCAGTTTTTGACTAAGAAGATTGCGTTAACTTAAAAGATGATAAACCTTTTTAAATTTGTGATTAACCGAAGATATTTTACATATTTTAATTAACCAAAAAGGGCAATTATTGAAACTTTAATTATATTTCTTTTATAGACGATAAAACTAGAAAATTTGCTATTCCATCACTCGTTGGCTTAACAGAACCATTAAGAAAGACCAAATATCAAAATAAAAGTTAGATAGAACCTTTGCAGGATTCGCAGACAAGCATTCCGTTGACTCTGTAAAGAGAGTCCCTGTTTCCACACTCCTCGCAAATTCCATCCTGGGCGAATGCTCCTTCTTTTGATTCTGTTATTCTTTTCAGTTTTTCTGCCTCGTCTCTTATTTTTGACAGCTCTTCAAGTTCGGGATAAATTTCAGGATGGAAATTCAGGATGTCTTTTGAAGTTACTATACCCAAAAGTTCCTTGTCTTTTACAACAGGAAATCTGTCGAATTTAAGATTGTTCATTTTTCTTATTGCTTCATCAATTGTTATATTGGGTTTTATCGTCGCTATTTTTTTTGGGGAAAGATCTTTTGCCTTTATTTTTGATAAATCTGCTTTTGGATTCTTTACAAGAGCCCATAAGACATCTCTTTGGCTGATGAAACCAATAAGATTTTTTTTATCAACAAGAGGCAAACTGCCAACTTTCTTTCTTATCATAATTTTGGCGCATTCAAGAAGGCTTGTATCTGACCCTGTAGTGAAAGGCTCCCTTGTCATCACATCAGCAACCAATGTGTTTTTCATGTAGAAATTAAGCCCTTTAATTATATAAACTTTGCGAGTTTTCGCTTCACTTATTTTATTACAATAATGTTTAAATATGATAATAAAGAGGTATGATTAATATGAAAATAAGATTCATTGTTGAAGATGATAATCAATTAAAAAAACTTGAAGATGCCATGAAAAATATGCCGTGTATTTTGCTTCCTCAGGATAATTCTTTAGAGATTAAGCTGAGTATGGGAGAAAAAACTGTTATTATAACCCCTGAATACTATCATGTTCCAATATCAAAAGTTAGAGGGCAGATGAATGCCGAATTTCGTTTAGATTACGATTCACAGAACCCGGACAATTCCAGATTGGTTTTACAGGCTAAAGGTTATTCTTACTTAATTAATTTAAGAAGAGGTAAATAATAAAAAATGTCAGATAAACCAGTTATGCTTATGCCCGAAGACGTTCAAAGGCTTCTTGGGAAAGATGCGCAGAGGAACAACATTTTAGCAGCAAAAATGGTTGCTGAAATTGTAAAGACAACTCTTGGACCAAAAGGCATGGACAAGATGCTGGTTTCTCCAACAAACGATATAACAATCACAAATGATGGCGTAACAATTCTTGAGGAAATGCAGATAGAGCATCCTGCTGCCAAGATGATGGTTGAGATTGCAAAAACCCAGGAAAGTGAAGTTGGCGACGGCACAACTACGGCAGTAATGATTGCGGGAAAACTTTTGGAAAATGCTGAAAAACTTCTCGACAAGAAAATACATCCAACAGTCATTACGAAAGGTTACAGGCTTGCCTCTGAGAAAGCACAGGAAATTTTGCGTGATATTGCCCTGAGAATCACACCAGATGACGAAGATATTTTGAAACAGATTGCGATGACAGCGATGACTGGGAAAGGAGCAGAAGATTCCAGAGACTGGTTTGCAGACATTATTGTAAGAGCTGTTAAGCAGATAGAAAATAAAGGAAAAGTGGATTTGAGTGATATAAAGATAGAAAAATCAAAAGGCGATGGCATAAAAGATACTGAATTAATTTCGGGAATTGTCATAGACAAATCAAGGATTTCACAGGACATGCCTCAATCTGTAAGAGGAGCAAAGATAGCGCTGATTGATTTTTCTCTTGAGCTGAGAAATCCGGAAATTGAAACAAAAATTTCTATATCAAGTCCTGAGCAGCTCCACGGATTTATTGCACAGGAAGAAAGAGAAATCAAAGACATGGTGGAAAAAGTAAAACTCTCTGGAGCAAATGTCATTTTCTGTCAGAAAGGGGTTGATGATTTTGCGCAGTATCTTCTTGCCAAGGAAAAAATATATGCCTGCCGAAGAGTTTCCCGAAGCGACATGGAAAAAATGTCAAAGGCGACAGGAGGAAAAATAGTAAGCAATCTTTCTGAATTAAATCCGTTTGAGCTTGGCTCTGCTGATTTAGTTGAGGAAGTAAAGCACGGCGAGGATTCCCTGACTTATGTTCGTGGATGCCAAAATCCTAAAGCATTAACAATATTGATTCACGGAGGAACAGAGCATGTTATTGATGAAATTGAACGGGCAATTAAAGACGGTTTGGGTGATGTTGCTTCTGCATTGCAGACAGGTTTGGTTGTTTCCGGAGGGGGGGCTGTGGAAATTGAACTGGCGAAAAGGCTTAGAGAGTTTGGTCACAGTCTTAGTGGCAGAGAACAGCTTGCAGTAGAGGAATTTGCTTCTGCACTTGAATCTATTCCTGCAACTCTCGCAGAAAATGCTGGGTTGGATCCCATAGATGTTCTTACAGAATTGAAATCAAGACATGATTCTGGAGAAAGAAATGCTGGCTTAAACCTCTTTACGAACAAGATTGAGAATATGCTTGAAGCAAGAATTATAGAACCATTGAAAATAAAAACCCAGGCAATCAATTCAGCAAGCGAAGTTGCAATGATGATTCTTAGGATTGACGATGTGATTGCTTCTTCAGGAAAAAGCAATAGCATTGGAAGAATAAGCAGGACACAGGAAGAGGGGATGTTTTAGAGTTTAATATTGATATAAATCCCTTTTTAATATAAAATACACCAATTTATTAGATGTAGAAGATTTACCTTATTAATAACATATTAATTGAACATCATTTATGCTATATTTTAATAGAAAAATCACTTTCTTCTTATTCTTCTAACTAACAAAACAGCAAGAGCTATCAAGAGCAAAAAGACAACAATCCAAATAAGAATCAAAAGTGCCTTCAAGAAAGAACTTTTTTGCTCTGGAGTTTTTGTTTCTTCTTCAGCCGCATTTATCGGCCCAAACTGATCAAGATATTTCTGATTTTCAAAATCATTTGCCGGAATAATCTTTACTCCTCCGCCTCCTTTCTTTCCACCTGTCCCACCTGTTCCAGAAACATCATTTACAGTTAATGTATATGTTTGTGTTGCAGAATCTGTGCCGTCTGAAACAGTTATTGTAATTGTGAATTGCGCGTCAGAAGAAACACTAGGTGCTGTTCCCGAAACCAAACCAGTATTTGCATTGATTGAAAGCCAGCTTGGACCTGAGAAAGAGTAAGTTAATGTATCTCCATCGGCATCTGTTGCAGTTACCTGATAAGAATATTGTGCATTTTCATCAACACTTGTTATTGGGGTTGATGTAATTATAGGAGCATTATTTCCTGCGGAAATGTCTATTACAGTTAAAACATATGATTGTGTTGCACTTGCTTGTCCGTCAGATACTAGAATAATTATTGGGAAATCTGTATTTGCATTTACAGAAGGTGCTGTTCCTGAAACTAAGCCATTGCTATCTATTGTAAGCCAACCCGGAGCTTGTGTTAAAAAGTAGATTAGGGAATCACCATCAGCGTCTGTTGCAGTAACTTGGTAAGAATATGCTGTACTTTCATTAACACTTGTTATTGGCGTTGATGTTATAACAGGAGCATTGTTTATTGGCGGAGAAATAACATTTAATACAGTAATCACATAAAACTGTGTTGCTGTGTCTTCACCGTCTGATACTTGAACAGTTACTGCAAAATCTGTATTTGAATCAACGCTAGGAGCTGTGCCAGAAATTAAACCAGTGCCAGAATTTATTGAAAGCCAGCTAGGATTTTGAGTTAATGTGTAAGTTAAAGCATCATTGTCAGCATCTGTTGCTGTTACTTGATAAACATAAACTTGGCTTTCATTTACTTGTGTTACAGGAATTGAGATTATAACAGGAGCATTGTTTCCTGTTGCTGGAGCATTTACACTAAGAGTTAATTCATCTGTGTCTGTCTGCCCGCTTGCAGCAGTAATTGTGGAAATAATTTTATAATCTCCAGTAGAATTGTAAAGAGTTGGCCCCAAAATAATATAGTTTGAATAAGAATCGCTGGTTGTGAAAACAGAAAGCAAGTTTCTTATAAAATCTCCATTAGAATCAAGCAAATCAACACTTAATGTCATGTTATCTTCAAAAATCGAATCAGCGCTGATTATCAATCCAATCTGCTCTCCGTAAGGTATTGTCGCATTTCTTTCTGTTGTTGAATCATAAAATATGTTTGTGATGACGCTTGCTGCGCTTGCAAAAGAAACAAGCGAAATTAGAAAGATTAATGCGAGAGAGATTAAAAGTAGTTTTGTGTTTTTCATCTTATCTCTGTTCTCCTGTTTTCTGGGGAATTTTATTTTCATAGATTTTTAAAAAATCATAATTGACCAGAGCACTAGATCTACGAATGATAGTAGCGATATCTATATCACCATCTCCATCAAAATCACCAGATGTAATACCTAAAGCTTCTCCTTCAATTTTTATAGGAATACTTTTAGTAGTAACCCCAAACCTATCAAAAGAATATTCTTCTGTTTGCTGTTTTTGTGTATTACCCTGTCTGTTTTGTATTGAATCTTGTTCTGTCAAACATCCATATAAACTAAGTCCAACCATCCCTGCAGTTAAATAATTCCTTAAATTTTTCATCTTAAAATTTCCCCCTTATGCCTGCCCTTATGCTGTTCCTGTTTCCAATCCTGTTTCCGGAAACGCCGACAGACAAATTTTTATTTACATTATATCTTAAACCAGCACTTGCAAAGTATCTTGCCTTTAATTCTGGCCCAAGAACTCTTGTGTTTGATATTGAATCACTCGCTAATTCCTGAAGATTTCTTGTGAATGTTATTTTTGATTTTCCATTTTGAGTTTCTGTTTCATTTACAAAACCAGCTCCAGCTCTCAACGGCAGTTCAAAATTGTCAATTCTGAATGTTAATCCAACGCCCGCTTCTGCAAGTATTTCTTCCATTAAACTTGTTGAAATTTCATCTGTTCTATCTTTGTAAGTTGCAGTTGCTCCTGTTCCGCCTATCAACTGCGTTTCTCTCATTGTTGTTTCTGTAGTTGTGTCAGAGTAAATGGGTTTTCCACGGGAAACATGATAATTTCCAAAGATTTCTGCATTGAGGAATTTGTTCAATGGAATTTCTGAAAATAAACCTAAAGCAATTTCTTCTCTAGAACCAATTCCAGCTTCCAAACCAAGAGTTGCTTTGTTTATTGTTTGTTTTCTTCCTGTTTCTATTCTTCTTACCTGTCTTTGTGCTGGCTGTGTTTGTGTTTGCGGTTGTCTTTCTTCTTCTTCTTCAACCCTTTCTCCTCTTGAATTTATTCTGTAAGGGGTTGTTATTCTCTCTATGTTTCCTAATCTGATTTCAAGACTGTCATTATTAACTTCACTCAGAACATTTGGATGGACAATGATGCTGTCTTTTTGACTAGTTTCTCTGTAGAACTCTGAATAAAGCAATCCAAGTTCTTTTCTTCTTTCCCTGATTTCTCTGGGTACAATTGAAGTGATTATAGAATCATTTTCATCCTTGTATATCTCATAAACTTCTCCCTCTGCAAGCTTTGGGAGATCGCGAACAGAATTTATTCTTATATTTTTTCTTTCTAAGTAATCTCTAATCTTTTCTTCTAATTCTTTAGTGTTAAATCTGAACTGCCTGTTATCAACCTCATCTATAACTCCCAAATCAATAAGAATACTATCTCCCTGGTTTGTTTGCCTATATTCTCCCCTCGGCAAACCAACTCTCATTTCTTTAGGGATAAACTCAATTTTTAAGGAATCTGTCTTGGGATCTCTGTAAATTTCATAAATAATCCCCTCCATTAACTTTGGAAGATATTTTATGTCTGTTGATTCTATGTTCCTTGTTTCTATTCCCTGAATTGCTCTCCTTGAAGTATCTTGGGAGAGTGCTTCAACTCTTGGTACAATTCTTGCTCTTAATGTGTCTCTTGATTCTGTTCTTTGTGTTGATATGCTTCTTTCAATAGGCATTGCGGTTTTTCTTACAGAATCTCTTCCAGCGACTGGTGTTCTTATGTTTCTTGGAAGATATCTTAATGGAACTGTTGCGCAAAAATCTTCTTTTATTATTTTTCCCGTTGAATCTTTTCTGACTATTGGCCCTGTGCTATCAGAGCTAAGAACATATTTTCCTTCTTGGTTTAACATGCAATAAAGTTCGTTGCTTCTTGCTTGTCTTCCGCTATCTTGTGCATAGGCTGTATTTGCCAAAGAACCAATTGCAAGAGCATAACCAATTCCTTTCGCCAAGCCTGTTTTTCTCATCCTCTGTCTGGGAAAAAAGGGTATATAAATATTTCTATATGTTACTATTATAGAATTAATACTATTCTTTGTCGCTATAGGGTAATACTATCTTATTTCGGGTTGATATAAGTTAAAATTAAAAACATACCTCTGTTTTTTTAGGTTAAGATAAATTAAAAAATATGCCTCTTTAAACTAGTGCATAGATAATGGAACCGACGATAATTATTGCCGCAACGAAATTTCTCCATGACATCTTTTCTCTAAGGAAAAAATGGGCAAATATGTAAATGAAAACAGGCCCAAGCATTAAAATAAGAGTCGTAAAAACAATTCCTATGCTTAGATAACCGTAATAAATTATAACCCTGTATATTGTCCAAATTATTCCTGTAACAAAAACAATTCCTTTTGTCTGCGTGTCCAACTGTTTAAAACTTGGCCTGAAAATTATAAAGCTTAAAATTAAAATCGAAGCACTTCTGAAAAAATAAAAGCTTATTGGAGAATAAAAATCCAGAATAAGCCTTGAAATAACAAGCTCAAGCGCGAAAAAAAGGCTTCCAAGAACTGCCGCAATAAAATATTTGTTGAATTTTAAATGATGTTTGCTTATATGAGAAAAAACCAGGGTAAGAGATGCTATTATAGCGGGAAGAATGATCTTTGGGTTTTTTGCGTAGATTCCCTCTGTAAATAAGCTGAAAATGATGACAAGCAAAATGACAAACAACGGCTCCAAGACTCTCGCTGGTTCTAAATTTGTTACTTTTTCCCATTTTAATGAATAAAAGACAAGTAAATTAGCCAACAGAGCAAAAAGAATAACTACCAGGAATATTAGAATGTTTCCAATCTCTAATGCCTGGGAATCAAGTTTCCAGAAAAAATAAAGAAAAGGCGAGATGGCAATTACTATTGCAAGGAAAGACGCTACTTGGTATGACCTAATTCCTACCTTCTTTCCCTTTAATACCAATCTTTCCAAAATTGTTCCGGCAGCAAGCATCACAGCCCCAAATACCGGCAAGTAATATGTCATTGTTTAAAACACTCTTTTTATAAAACAAAAGAGTAAAAGAACTTTAAAAGTTTTATCTTGAACCAATCTAAAAAACATTTTAAACCCTGTTTTCTTGATATAAAAATGGGAAGAAGCATAAAAAAAGAGGAAGAAAAGATAGAAAAAGAAACACAAAAAATTGAAAGAAAATATCTTCCAGAACTTGTTTATGGCGGAATGGACGGCTCAATCACCACATTCGCTGTTGTTTCGGGAGTTATAGGAGCTTCTTTAACTCCTATTGTAGTTCTTGCTCTTGGCTTTGCAAATCTGGTTGCAGATGGATTTTCCATGGCTGTCGCGCATTATTTTGCAATAAAATCGCGGAATGAATTAATAAAAAAACAAGATAAGCATCCGATGAAAGGTGCAACAGCAACCTTTATTTCATTTTTGTTAATAGGACTTCTTCCTTTGCTATCTTTCATAGTGGCTGCTATCACAAAAAATCCGGTAATTATAGAAAACCAATTTAAATATTCTATAGTATTGACTGGCATTGCCCTAATCACCATTGGCTGGTTTGAGGGGGAAGTTACTGGAAAGCATAAAATTAAATCAACTTTTCAAACTCTGATAATTGGCGGAATAGCTGCATTCTTAGCATTTTCTGTGGGAAGAATTATCAGTATATTGATATCTTAACAAAAAATGGAATCTTATGACTTCATCATCATCGGTGCAGGCGGCTCCGGATTAGCCGGAGCAATGTATGCTGCCAGGTTAGGATTGAAAACACTTGTCCTTGGATCCACTCACGGAACAGAACTTTCTATTGGCGGAGTTATAACAACAACAGATACTGTCGAAAATTATCCTGGCTTTACAACAATCTCTGGACCAGAACTTGCGAAAAATATTGAAAAACATACGCGTTCTTACAATCTTGTAACCATAAAAGGAGAGAAAGCTGTTTCCATAAAAAAAATGAAGAGCTCTTTTTCTATTATTACAGAAAAAACAAAATACCAAGGAAAAACAATTCTTTTTGCAACAGGAACAAAATTGAGAAAGCTTCCAGAAGAAGTTAGAGGTTCGAGGGAATTTGAAAATAAAGGAATAAGCTATTGTGCTTTATGTGATGCCCCTTTATATAAAAATAGAGTAGTTGCTGTTATTGGCGGTTCAGATAGCGCGGCAAAAGATGCGCTTCTTCTTGCAGAGCATACAAAAAAAATTTATATCATTTACCACAAAGAACAAATTCATCCTGAACCAATAAACCTGATGCGGATTCAAAAAAATAAAAAGATAGAAGTAATAAATAATACAAATATAAGTGAGATAAGAGGCAAAGAATCTGTTACGTCAGTAATCTTAGATAAATCATATCTTGGATCCCGCGAATTGAAAGTTAATGGTGTTTTCGTCGCAATAGGGCATATAGCTCTTTCAGATTTGGCAAAATCGCTCGGTGTTAAGCTGAATAGCGCAGGAGAAATAAAAATAAACCATATGACTTCAGAAACAAACATTCCAGGAGTATTTGCAGCCGGAGATGTTACAGACAAGCCGTTTAAGCAGCTTATTACAGGAGTTGCAGATGCCTGCACTGCGGCTTACAGCGCCTACGAACATATAATGAAAAAGAAGTTGTGACTTCTTAATTTTAAGTAAGATTTATAACCCTGCTTAATTCTCTTTCTTCTCCATGATAAAAGAAATAAGTGAAATAGGTTACACAACAGAAGATTTGCGGACCGCGGCAAATGCGATTATGGATGTGTTTGAGATATATAACATAAGCCATATATCTGATCTAAGAGATCTTGCTCCAACAAGCTCTCTTGTTCTCCCCATCGGAAAAACCGGAAGACTAGAGATAACGCCTTCTAATTACGGCTCTTTAAGCAAAGCAGTAGTTATCAGTTATTATTTAAATGGAGACAGAAAACCAATAATCGAAACAGGAATTGGAGGTTTGTCATATCCAGGATATTTCATGTTTCGATGCCAAAAAAGAATTGACGACGGGGATTATTTCTTAATTATTCATAATAATAGCAAGAATGTAATTCATGAAAGAGCAATAAGTTCAATTCATCCAAATAGCCTTCGATTTTCTCTTGAAGAGCTCCTAGGAAAAATTAGGTAGATTGATAAATTTATAAAGGACTATTTTTCTCTTAGGATATGTTGGAATTATTTGATTCTGTGGTTTCAAACCAGAAGGAATTAGTAACTGATAAAGTTTTTAGGAAAGTCTTAAATGGTTTTTTAAATGAATTAACTGGAAGAAAAGCAAGACTTGGCAGTTCTTCTGGTATCAGTAGCGCTTTTGGAAAAGATTTAAGAATCAAAAATAGGGTAGGACACAGGATAAGAGTGAAGCAGATTAAATATGGATATGAAAATCTTTCTTCAGAAATTGTCTCTTTTAAGTATTTTGTTAGAGGATACGCACCATTGACAGCTATTCTCAGTTATAATCTTATAAGAGGAACCAGGATTCAACTAGATTGCGAAAGAGTTTTTCCAGGATATCTTATTCATGAAGATGACGAGTTTGGAAATGTTTATCAGGACAGATTTATCGGAGCCGGATTGCCGAAGCTTGTGCTTGAACTTGAACGTTTAAAATCCAAGCTTGAATAATCAAGTTATGTTAAGCCAATAGGTAATGGGATAGCAAATTTTCTAGTTTTATCGTCTATAAAAGACGTATGGTTAAAGTTTCAATAATTGCCTTTTTTAGCTGATTATAATATGTAAAATGTCGTTGGTTAATCCTTAATTTAACAGTATTTATCACATTTTAAGTTAACGTAATCAATAACCAAAACCTATAAAACCCCATACTTCTCTGATAGTTTCATGACCCTTAACTTCGAAAAAGAAAAATTGATTGCAGAACTGCAGGCAAGAAAACCAAAAAAAGTTCTTGTGCAGCTTGCAGAAGGAATCAAGAGAGATGCGTCTGAAATTGCAACTTGGATTGAATCATTGGGAATTGAATGCATTTTTTCAGGTGAATCATGCTGGGGTGCTTGTTCTGTTGCTGTTCAGGAGGCTATGGCTTTAGGCGTTGACTTGCTCGTTCATTTCGGACATGCACAATTCATAGAAGTTGATTTCCCTATATTATATATGGAAGTTCAGGATATTTTGGATTTAAATCCAATTTTAAATAAATCTCTTCCCTTTCTGAAAGAATATAATTCTATTGGATTGTCATATTCAATACAGCACAGGCATGATATTGAAAATGTGATAAAGTTTTATGAATCACAAGGAAAGAACGTTGTTTTGTCTCAGAAAGCAGGAACAAACGCATATGAAGGGCATATAACTGGCTGTGAATACAGGGGATTGAAAGCAATTCAGGAACAAGTTGAGGCATTTGTAATAATAGGAAACCAATTTCATTCAATGGGTGCAACACTTGCCTTGAGAAAGCCAGTTATTCTTCTCGATGTTTACAACGATGATGTTCGCTCAATGGCTGGCTTGAAAGACAAGATTCTAAAGCAAAGAATTTTTTCAATTGAAAAATTTAAGAATGCAAAAAATGTTGCTATAATAGTTGAAATAAAGCCAGGACAAAAATTTGGAAACCCAATAAAACTTCTTGGAAAATTAAAGAACGCTGGAAAAAATGCAATTGTTATTACAATGTCAGAATTAACTCCTGATAAGATAATGAATTTCTATCATATAGATGCCTTTGTTGAATTGGCTTGCCCGAGAATTGCCCTTGACGATTTTGCAAAATATCCAAAGCCAATATTAACAATGCTTGAGGCAATGGTTGCCATTGGCGAGAAATCCTGGGACGATGTTCTGGAAAACGGGATTGTTTAATTCACAATCTAAATAGCTAATAAAACAATTTTGTTAAACTGCTTAACTCCTATCTCATTAAAATGCTCACAGTGGGGGCATCTTACCTTAAGGACACCTTTTTTATCATGCAGCAGATCCCTTACAATTCCGAAAGATTGTTTGCATCCCGGATTTTTGCACTTTCCAACCACCCTTTTATACATAAAAAATATAAGATGAAGAAATATATAATCTTATCTGAAAAACCAAGAAATCACCATAACATTTATAAAATACTTTTTCAGTATACTAAAATAAGATGGAAGAAGAAAATAAAGAGAGCGGAACAATAACTATAAAGAAAGATTCTTTATGGAAATATTCTACCTTACTACTTTTGATAGTTATTGTAATTGGTGGTTTTTTCATGTTTAGAGGAGATGGGGGAAGCCCCACTGGAGCAGCTGTAACAGACACTGGAAGCAATAATCAGCCAAGCATAAACGCAAATGCTCTTATAGAAGATAATGATCCTGTTTTGGGAAATCCAGAAGCAAAAATATCTATAGTTGAATTTTCTGACTTTGAATGTCCTTTTTGTGCAAGAGCCTTTGAGGGTGCAGTAACAGATTTTAAGGCAAGCAGTTATTTCACAAATGGTGAAGTTAATTTGGTTTACAAGCAATTTCCTTTGAACTCAATACATCCAAGGGCACAAAAAGCTGCAGAGGCATCTTTATGTGCAGATGAGCAAGAAAAGTTCTGGGAATATCATGATAAGCTTTTCACAAATCAGCAGGCTCTTGATGTTGCAAGCCTTAAGTCATATGCATCACAACTAGGACTGAACACAGGAGAATTCAACAGCTGCCTTGACGGTTCTAAAATGGCTTCAGAAGTCAGCAAAGAACTCGCACAGGCAACGAGTGCAGGCGGAAGGGGAACGCCTTTCTTTGTAATTGTTAATACAGAAACAGGAGATGCAACAAGCATTTCCGGCGCTTATCCCTGGACACAGTTTGAGGCTGAAATAGCTTCTGTTGCTTAAATATTCTGCATAATTCTAATAATTAAAAGAAGTTGTTAATATAAAAGAAATTTAGTAATGATATAATATGGCTCATCTTTTTCAATTAACCTATTTTTATTAAGAGAACTAATTTCAGAAACCTTAATAAACAAATATTCTTTTTTTAGTTAATGGATGATAAAAGTGTCGGGCAGAATATAGAAAAAAATATAACAGAAATAAAAAAATCAACCCTTGGATTTTATTTGATTGCTTTCATTATTGTTGCAGTAATGATTTATTTTGTGGTTTCTGATTCTTGGGGAGGAAACCAAGAAAATCAAATATCTGTAGAAGGCTCTACATTTTATGATACAGGAAATCAAATTTTGGTGGATAATAGCGGGAGACCTTATGTAATCCTTTTTTCAACAACATGGTGTTCCCATTGCCAATGGATTGCAGATACTTTTGATAGTCTGGCAGCTGAGAATTTTTCCAGCCAGATTAATCTTCAGCACTGGGAGATTGATATAGGAGACAATACACTGACTTCATGGACAGAAACAGAAGTACCTCAAGAAATTCTTAATATATATAAAAAATATAATCCAGAAGGCTCTATTCCTACTTTTGTTTTTGGCGGGAAATACATAAGAATAGGAAACGGATATGAAAGGCAAGGGGATTTGAATGCCGAAATGAATGATTTTAAATTAATAATAGGAAAATTAATTGAATGAATAATGTTAAATAAAAGAGAGATTAATATTGGGGTGTTAGATAATGCTGGTGCTATCTGTTATATTAACAATGCTAATTAAAATTTTTCCCATATCAAAGTAAAATGATATACACTTACACATTAATTTTATCACTTCTTGGATTTTTCTTATCATATCATATCTGGCATACAAAGACAAACAAGCAGCAGCTTTACTGCATCCTTGGAAAAGACTGCAATAAAGTAATAGAAAGCGAGCATTCAGAGCATTTCGGAACAGAAAACACTGTTCTTGGAATGGTATATTATGTTTTTGTGGCCGCGGCAAGCCTAGTCGCTATTTTATATCCCGCAGTTTTAACTTTAAGTTTATTCACGACTGGTTTTCTTGTTATTACCGGCTTGGCTGCTCTGTTTTCTCTTTATCTCGTTGGCGTTCAGAGTTTTGTGATAAAACATTTTTGCGAATACTGCCTTGCAAACACAGTGATTGTTATAACCATCTTTATAATACTGTTAGCATAGACAATGTTAATTATAGAACCGGGCGTTCATGATTTTAATTTAAAATTTATTATCATCATTTCAAAAAGTATATAAATAAACTATTTGGTTTTAAATCATGGAAAACAAGAATGTCGGCTTTTTAGTTTTGGGAATTGCTATAATCTTGATATTCTTAGTATTTTTGTTTAATAATACCTTAATGGAATCTGTAAGAAACAGCTGTTATATTCAACATGGGGATATTGAATCATGCGAAATGTACGATTCTGTAAATTACCAGAAATATTTTGCTCTTGGCATTGTTGGAGTGTTGCTTGTAATTGGATTTGTTCTTATATTCACGAAACAGAGAGAAAAGATAATTCTTAAGAAAATCAAGGAAAAGAGAAAGAAAATTGACCTTGCTGCTTTAGAACCAAAAGAAAGAGAAGTTGTAAAAATCCTTGAAAATGAAAACGGGACAATGTTTCAGGCAGAACTGATGGAAAAGCTCGGAACAGGAAAAGTCGGAATTACAAGGCTTCTTGACAAACTAGAGGCAAAGCAATTGATAGAAAGAAAAAGAAGGGGAATGAATAATATTGTTGTTTTGAGGAATTAAACTCTATTTACGTCTATGTAACTAGTTACACCAAAGCGATTATAATAAACTATTTCTTAGAAAATGCATGGAATTGAAAAACAAACCAGAAAATTCCGGGGTAAAGCAAACAAATAAAAAAACAGACTGGGAATTTTATGCCCAGGTTGCCATTGTTGTTGTCCTTGCAGGAATCCTCTTATATACTTATTCAGGAAACAGGACAGAGCAAACAGGAAGTGCCATTGGAAGTAGTGGCATAGGAACTGTTTCCGCCTATACTATTGTTCCTGCTGGTGTTCCAGAGATTTATGGAGAGGAGCTTGGAATAACGTATGATGATGTTTCTCCAAATAATCCAACAAAAACAGAGGAAACAATAAGTCTGCTTGGAAACATAGACAGGGTTGAAGAACTTGAGGATGCTGATTTGGATAGATACATTGACATATTATATAATCAATATAAAGGAATTGCGTGTGAGTATTGCTGTGGAGCCAGAAGTGTTATTTTCAGCAATGGAAAAGCAGCGTGCGGCTGCGCACACAGCTATGCAATGCGCGGATTGGCAAAATACTTGATTAAATATCACGGAACAGAATTCAGTGATGAGGAGATTCTAACAGAAGTAGGAAAATGGAAAACTCTTTTCTTTCCCGGAATACTAGAAGGGAAAGCGCAGGTAATGAAAAGTTATGGCATTGAAGTCAGTTACATAAATCTTACAACAAATGCTTACAGAGGAATTGAACAAGGACAGGCATCTGGTGGCATGGTTGGAGGATGTTAATTTATTTTAGGAGGTAAAAAATAACAAATGGAAACAGGAAAAATCGTGCTTTGGGTAATTATAGGAATTTTGTTACTGGCTGTTGTTTACACTATATTTTTCCAGGGCGGAGGAGGCAGCACAGGTGCTCTTTCATCCAATGCAGGGCAGGCAGCAAGCGCATATAGCGGTATGGTCGGGGGCTGTTAAAAAATGGAAACACAGAAAACAGTACTGTGGGTAATCATAGGAATTTTGTTATTGGCAGTAATTTATACTGTATTTTTCAAGGGTTCTGCAACAGGAAATTCCGTGAATGCAAATGGGCAAATAGACACATCTGGCTGGACAGAAAATGAAATCATGAATTATGAAATGCATGGAACAATACCTGCAAGATTCCAGGGACAGATTGCCACAACAAGCGGAACAGGAATGGTAGGGGGTTGTTAATGGAATGCTGTCATACGGGAAAGCACAAAGAAAAAGGATGTTGCAATGACTTAAAAAATTTAGAAAAACAGGAAACACATAAAATGGAAGAAGATAATAAGCAGAAGAAGAGTAGGGTGTGGGTTTTATTTATTGGAATAATCGCGGTTTTTTTATTTATTCTATTATTAACAAGAGGTTCTGGAACCAGCAGTTTTGAAAACATAAATCAAGTTTCACAGATAGATATCTACAAATCAATAACATGCGGATGCTGCGATGTTTATTCGAAATATGTTGCTGGGAAAACAGAGCCAAAAGTTAATTCATTCAACGTTCAGGATTCAGAAGCAACAAAAAGAGAGTATGGGGTGCCTTCTGAATTAGAGAGTTGCCATACTACAATCATAGGAGATTATTTTGTAGAAGGCCATATACCTCTTGAAGCTGTTGAAAAATTGTTAAAAGAGCAGCCAGACCTAAGGGGAATTGCAATGCCTGGAATGCCGATGGGTTCTCCAGGAATGCCTGGACAAAAAACCGGGGATTTTGTGATTTACGCTGTGAACAATGACGGAACTTACAATGAGTTCATGAGAATTTAAATAAAAATACAAGGAGGAAAAACAAATGAAAAAATATTTGGTTTTGTTGCCGTTGGTTGTCCTAGTCTTGGCAGGATTCTTTGTAATGCCTGTTTCTGCAGATATGCCAA
>CAZGUQ010000004.1:21641-40176 GCA_964529375.1 Candidatus Woesearchaeota archaeon | reverse complement strand
TATAAAAAATATTTATAAAGCATATAAATTAAATCATTATATGAGCATAATTGCAGTTAAAATAAAAGTAATGCCTTCTTCTCCGGAAACAGATTTGAAAAAGATAGAAAACAACATCAAGCACTTGCTCTCGCAGAATGCTGTTCAAAATCCAAAGTTTGAAATCCAGCCAATAGCTTTTGGCCTCAAGGCAATTGTTGTCATGTTTGGCTGGCCAGAAGAAAAAGAACTCGATAGCCTAGAAGCAGAGTTAAATGATATAAATAATATAAGTTCTGTTCAGATAATCGATATAAGAAGGGCGATAGGATAAAAAAGTTATTTAGTCTAAATTCAATACCTGGGTTTGGGATCTTTAAAGAATAAATGACCTCCAAGGAGTACTAAAAGTCCACCAATACTAAATGAGACTAAACCTATGTCTAAAAAAGGAAGTTCTAATCCAAACCCATCAAAAATTAGTGCTAATCCAAATACAGGGTAGAAAGCTACCGCAATTCCAAGCACAATAAAAAAGATTCCCAACCCCTTACCCATCCCCTATTAAGAGAGAGAGAGAGTTTAAAAATATTAGCTTTTTTCATATATCATGCTAACGCAAGAGCAAACAGAAACAATAAAAAAAAGATTGATTGAACAGATAGAATCTACTTTTCCAGAAGACAGGAAGCAGTTTGCGGTATCTCAGCTAGAGGCAATGTCTTCAGATGAGCTTGAAAAATTCTTGATAAAAAACAATCTTCTGCGGGCAGATAATTCAAGCCAGGAAAATTGTGTTTTCTGCGCCATTATTTCTGGAGCAATAAAATCATATAAGATAGCTGAAAACAAAAAGGCAATTGCTGTCCTTGAAATAAATCCCTTGACAAAAGGCCATGTAATAATAATCCCAAGAGGACATGAAAGCCAGGAAAAGCAGCCAAAAGAAATTTCAGAGATGGCAAAAAAAACAGCCATTTTGCTTAAGAGCAGACTAAAGGCAAAAGAAATCAAGAAAGAAAAATCAAATATCTTAGGGCACGATATCATTAATCTTATTCCAATTTACGAGAACCAAGAACTTTCTTCTGAGAGAAAACCAGCAACTCAAGAAGAGCTTTCAGAGCTGCAGGAAATCTTGACAAAGCCTGTTTTCAAAAAAGTAAGAAAAAGGGCAGAAAAAAAAGCAGGCAAGGAAAAACAAAACATAAAAAATATGATAAAAGAATTTGAAGAAAAGATCTGGCTACCAAAAAGAATACCTTAAGCCAATAATCCAAAGGTAAAAGAATACCAGGAAACTAATTAAAAAAACAGGGCTGAAAGCCACGCCTTCTCTTATAAGAACCTTTTTCTTGCTTTTCCTTAATAGAGATATTTCTTTCCTGCTAAGCCCGTTCCAAGTCGCTCTGATTGTTTTCCCCTTGATTTTGATATCCTTGTAAAGCCAATCTCCTTCCCTAAGGTTTTTTGAATCTATGATTTTTATCATAATTGCTTCATCAGCAGCCTTTGCATAGAGATATAAATAGGGTAAAAGAAATATTAATACTGCTAGATAAAGCAAGAAATAATTAGTAAATAAGGTAGATAAGCCTATGATAACTGCAAAAAATGTTGCTAAAATAACAAGTTTTTTCTTCCCTTTAAATTGCTTTTTTAATTCTTTTCTAAATCTAGAATAATGTTTAAAGCAAAGGGCAAAGCCTGTGATAATGCTATAAACAGCCCCTACAAGAAAAAATATCAATAAAAATAAGAAAAAGTTTTCAAGATTAGGAAAAAAATTATTGGAAACAGGAAGAATTGGTCCAAGAGCAACAAAAAGTTTTTCATCACCGCCTGCAAACATTTTTCCGTGATAAAATAAATTCCCCAGAACAAAAAATACTCCAAGGCCGATAAGCCCCTGATAAAAAAATCCAAAGCCATTGTCAGAAAATAGAGAATAAAAAAATCTGAATCCCAAGGCAAAAGCAATAAGAGAGAAGTTAAGCCAGTTTGCTATTTCTTTTGTTCTCAAATCCTGGATTGTCGCAAAAATAATCCAGATTAATGCCAAAACAAGCAAAAATATAATTTCTAGCATTAAAGATATTGGTTAATGTTATTTATAAAATCCTCTGATAAACACGTGGAAAAAGAGGTCATAAAAATTTTAATATAAACTATCTAGCCACAATTACTATATATTCAGCCTACTAATAATTAACAGATTTTATTGATTGATGAAAGTTTGTAAAAAGAGGTGATAAAAATGATAGCCAATATTATTAATAAAACAATATAACAGAACCCCTTTTCATCCTCATATATGGGAAATGGTTTTTTTAAAGATTTATTTTATCTTTTACCTTTCAGTTTTTTCTATTTCGTCTTTAATTTTTTGCATCTTTTTCTTTAAGTCAGGTAAATCTTTCTTAATAATATTCCATATTATACTAAGGTTTACACCAAAATAATGATGAATCATTTTATCCCTTGTTCCGATTATCTTGTTCCATTCAATCTCCTTATATCTCTCTTTTAACTTCTTTGAAATATTCTTTACAGCCTCTCCAACAATTTCCAATCTCCTTATATTAGCATCTTTAACATCTTTGGTTTCTTCAAATTTTTCTTTAGAAATATTTTTTACAGATTCTTCAATATCATTAATAGCATCCAAAATATGGTTGATATAAGGCAAATCTTCGTGCTTTATCATAATATTCTTATCTCTTCCTTTAATATTCTATCCTTCAGATAAGGGCTTATATATTTATAAGTAATTAAATCAACTTTTTTATTTAAAGATTTTTCTAAATCCATTTCTATTCCTACAAATCCGAATCCGATATTCTTTGGTGGTTCAACTAAAATATCAATATCACTATTTTTTTTCTGCTCCCCCCTCGCATAACTTCCGAAAATCCCGGCCTTTTTAATTTTGTTCTTTTTTAAAATTTCTATTATCTTAAATTTTATTTTTTCAAGAATTTCATTATTTTGGGGTTTATTATTTATCACAAGATTTTTATCCGCTTTCTTTTCTTTTTGCATCAAATCAATTTTGGATAAATTAACTCCAAGATATTCTCTTCTCTTAGAAATCTTCTTTCCTTTTCTCACAGATAAAACCCTGTAATAATATTTCTTATCATTTCTTGTTCTTATTTCAGTATATACCATAGAATTTTGTGTGTCTACTTATTTATAAATCTTTCTATGTAGACGCATATAATCCATGTATGTTTTTAAAAATTTGGATTTACTTTTATTTTCCTAATTATTCCATCTCTCAACCCACCTTTTATGAATATCAAGGGAGGAAACTGTTCTCTTTGACCTAACTATCAAAATAGATACAAGTGTTATGATAATAAGAATGACAAGGGTAATAATTCCAATTATTAATTCTTCTCTCTTTATTTCTGAAAGGATTGTTTTCCCTTCACGCTCTTCTGTTACTTTTTCTTTTTCTCCTATCGCAAAATAACTGAAGTTCTTCAGTTCTGCTCTGTAATTATTATAATTCTCGTTGGAGTTTTCAACAGAGCCCACGCACCAAAAAAGATTAATAATTATCTAAACTACGACAATATTGATAAAAAAGTTGGTGTCAGAAAGGTATTTTTTAGGCAGAAAGCGTATTTAGTGCTAAAATTGGCTAATCCCCATTTTATTTTAACTCTCTTACTCTCTGTTTTCCGCCTTTCTTATATGGATGCTTCCTATTTTCCCTTTTCTTCCTTTTTCCCTTGTTTCTTCTTTCTGAAAATCCATAATCCATCTTAAGATAAGAAAAAAACAATTTAAATAAATTCCTAAAAAATCAATGCCCTTCAAATCCGAAGGGCAACCATTTCTCTTTAACTCGACCACGCCTCAGAAACCGATTTCGGCTTCGCGACGCAAAGCTTTGCTTTGGCGTCTGGGGCGAGTTTCTCTTTCACCTCTTTCAAACCCAGGAAAAACTAATAATTATCCACAAGCCACATTAGAGCATCTGTCTATGCCATAATTTCTACCAAAATATGTTTCTCCTTCATCTGTCATCTCAGCAAGATTATAGCATGTTGAAGGAAATGGAGGATTTACGCCGTCTTTAACTTCTCTTTGTAAAGTGCAGTAATCATAATCATTGCTTGTAGCACATGCAGAGCTGCATGCTGTCTGCAGATTCTCTATATTATTTGAAGAAACAAAAGGCAAAAGCCTGCCCCATCCTATTGTAAATCCAAGCACAAGGACAACTAAAACTATTATTCCAAGAATTATTAGAATTATGGCATTTGTTGAAAGTCCTTGTCCTCTAAGATTTCTTGGAAAGAAATCATTGTTCACCCTTTTATTATTCATATCAAATTTAGGTTTATTTTGTTTAAAAATGTTTTTGTTTAATCTCGAGGAAGATCATACCTCACAGAAATTCCCTTTGCTTCAATATAAACATATCTTCCCTGGCTGTCTGTTTTAATTCCCAATATAGAATCTATTTCACCCTGATTTAATCCAAGGTTTTCATAAAAACTTATTTTCTCCCTTATCAATTTTATCTGCTTTACAGGCTCAATATCAAAATTTTTACTTACTTTCTGCGAAGATGTATAAAAGCTGAATATTGCAAGAACGCATATTGCAACAACTCCAAGAACCAAAATTGTTACAGGAACATCTCCGCGTTTGTTCATTTTATTCATTCTATTCTTTGTCATTTTCCTGTCAAAACCAGCTCCAAATATTTAGTTTCGTCTAAATTAATTTTTTCAGATATGTGGGGAATTGTATGATAACCTGTTTCTGTATTTCTCGATCCTCCATATCTCGAGCCAAAAAAATCATTTTCTATTGATTCTAATATGCAAAATTCTTTTCCTCTTTCACAATTTTCTCCAGCATTAACAACTATTCCCAGCCAAATATTGCTGTAATCTTCATTAAAGGAGTCAAAAACTCTTAATGCTCTATTTCCATTATTTTCATTCAAGTTTCCTTCTTCTTTTACTTGAGAATAAATAGTTCTCTCAGAATCTTCTGTTAAAAGGTAAGAAAAAAAAGATTTTGAGGTAATAATGTCTGCAGAACTGAAGTATTGGCTCTGAATTTCTTTATCTTTCCATATAAGCCCGGATGCGATTATTGTAATAGTCAAAATCACGATTATAATTACAGTAGCAACTACCCATGTAACTGTCTCGCCGACTTGCGCCTTTTTGTCTATCATCTTATTATGTGTTTTTTTCTGTTTTTCTTACAACAGATAAAATAGTTATTTTATATTGGCTGTTGGCTTTATCAAATGAATACATTTCTCTCTCTAAACAAACAGGAAAATTATCGCTTTCAACAGCACAGTTTAATCTTAAATTATGATTTCCAACAGCAATTTTTTTTAATTCCTGGTTTGAATTAAAATCAGAAACTTTAATCTCAACATAATATTGATCGTTTTCCCATTCAAAATCAGATTCAACATTAAAATTTAGATTGCATTCTGAAAGAAAATTTTCATCTTCAAGGTTTTGCCAGTTTTCATTCATATATCCTCCATAATTCAGACAATCAGCAGCCTTGTCTGCAAGAGCATTTGTCTCTAACTCTCTTATATCATATGGCTTTCCATAAAATGAAAAAACCATGTAAACAATTCCTGCTGCAACTATGAAAAGTATTGCAAACCAGTAAACAGAAAGTATTTTCTCAGCTCCTTTATGATTCATTTCCTATTTTTGTGTTATAATAAAGTAATATTTAGTTCTGCTCGCAGTATCAAAATTTGCCCGAACATCAATGTCATTGAAAAAACTGTACGAATATCCTTCGCTGTCTTCTTTTAGCCTTACAGTAACAACGTTGCCATTTACCCTCACTATTTCATTAACAGGAAAATTTTCTTCTCCTGCTGCCTTAATTGCATCTTCCATATTTAGATCAATCGTCATTCCAGGTTCTGCACTATCAATCAACAGGGCAATTTGCTTTGTGTATTTCTCCTCAAGAACCGATGTTTCTCCTGTTTTAGAAAAAAGAAAAAGCATAAGAATGATTATAAATGTCAAATTTAAAACAATAAAGATTATGTTTTCTGTAAGAATATTTCCCTTCCTTGATAATTTTCTCTTAAACATTTTACGCTTTTGTTAAAAACTCGTCGCAGCCAACCAGATTATAATTTTCTTCTGTATTCTCTAAAATTACAACTGGCTGGGGTGTAAATTTGGTGTCCCAGATTTTCCATCGTGGAGTCAAAATTCCTTCTTCAGCTAATCCAGTGAGTATAAAATATTTCTTATCAAATCTTAAGATGTTATCAAAATAACTATTAGGATTAAATTCCTCGCCAAAATCTTCAAGTGTATCTGTTGAATAAATATATTGTAAATAAGTTTGGAAGTTTGTCTTTTTTGTATTTTTTAAATAATCATAAAATTCCTTATATGAAATTGGCTGTTCTTCTTTAAGAGCATTGTCAAAACCTGTTATCGAGCAAATAGAACATGCAACTTTCTCAAAAGCATCTGCATCAGCATAATCAATCTTCCCTTCGCCAAAAGTATTCCAGCACGAAGCCATTTTGTCTGCAATAGCTTTCATTATTTCTTCTCTATTTTCAACACTTATTTTTTCTGTTGCAGAAAAATCCATACAATCTCCTTCCCTAGAAATGCAGACATATTGTGTCTTGCAGTCAAGAGGCCCTGAAAGAGGTGTTTTTCCCTTCAAAACAACAGAATTATGGCATATCTCTGCATCTGTTGTTTGTCCAAGATTAAGCCTGAATATCAAGAAAAGGATTATGATAAAACTGGTTATCAAAACAATAAGAGTTACAATTTGTTTTGTTGTCAATTCTCCTTTCTTGTCTTTTTTCATTAGCATTTTATCTACATAACACCTAATCTTTTTAATAATAAATAAATTCCTAAAAGTGCAACTGCAAAAAAAACAATCCATACCACATATTTTATGAAATCTTCTAAATCCATTTTAATTGCTTATTATTTTTGTTTCCTGGTTTATTTGTAGTGTAACCGGGGGGGGTTCTATTTTGATGGAGTTTTCAATTACAAAAAAAGACTCCTCACAAACTCCTTTTTCTCCACATGAGGCAGGTTGATTATCCTTGCAAATGCACAATTCATTATTCCCTGATAAAATCCACCATCCTTCTGGATTGTAAATGTCAGCACTTGTTCTGCCTGCTTTGATTTCGCTCATCAAAAAATCCAAGCTGGCTTCTGCCTGCTCTAATTCGTTATTTTTGAAAGAAAAATAAAGCGAAAAAAGAAGATAAGCGAGAAAGCCAATTGCAATCACAGATATGACTAGTTTCAATGTCTCTTCTGCCAGCAAAAATCCCCTGCGATTTCCTGGAAAAAAAGTGTAGCTAAAAAATTTCCTGTTTTTTTGTCTTTTATTCATTTTTGATTAATCTATATCTTCTTTTTCAATCCGGATTTTACTTTAATTAACATCTTGTTTAATAATATTAAAACTACTCCTGCTTTTATTTCATTTCCTCCGAGATTTTTGAAAAAATCCAGAATATTTTCCTTAAAAAAAAGATAAATTCCAAGCACAACTGCGACAAAAACTAAAACCCCAAGAATTATTTTTATCAGCTGTTCTGTTGTTAATTCAGTCATTTTATTTTATCTAAAGATGTCTTTGATTTTATCTATAAGCGAAACTCCTTGTCCTTTCAGAAGAAAAATAGTTATCATTAATATGACAAGAACCGCAACAGCTATTAATATCCAAGGCAAATAATCTGCGACAATCCCTTTCCTGTCTTTTGCACCTCTTTTTTTGGCAGCCATATTTAAGAAAATCTATAATAGTTAATAAATGTTTTCCGAGAGATAATTTCAATATGTAATAGAGGCTAATATTTAGAGGGTTACAATTCTTAATACTCCAGATTTTTATTATATAAATTAATTTATCTTTAACGCTATTTTTAAATTTATTAAAATCTTAAACCAAACCGCCAACAACTATTGACGTCAAAACGAAAAGAGAAACTATCGCTACAAATGCCGTAATGAAATAAAGAACAATTGCCCTAGCCAGATTTTTTCCCGTCTTGTTTGTTTTTTCCAATTTGTCTTCTCCTGAATCTATTACAACAAGGGCTCTTGTTAAAATAAAGACTATCTGCACAAGATATAAGCCAATTACTATCTGCAAGAAATAAGGAGGAATCATATTCACCACTTGGAAAATTCCATTTGGCCCAACAAGATTTCCCAAATCGGCGGAAACAGTTCCTCCAGCCTCCTGCAACTCCGGAATATTCAATCTCGTCAAAATAGAAGTTATCATCACAGCCAATCCAATGACGACTCCAGAAAGCAATGGGGCAAGGAAATTCATATTTGACTTCATGTCTGATATTACTTCTGCAAGAAGATCTTTCAGCCTTTCAGTTATTTTGTTAATGCTCTTAATATATTCTGAAATGCTTATCAAACTCAAGGCAGCAATCTGCAGGCCTTTTTTCGCAGATTCCACAAGAATCTTCATGCTCGTTGCTATAAGATCAGAAGGATAAAAAACTAAGGCTCCTCTTCGTGAGTCAAAAATAGCTTTTTCCACACCCATTCCAAGCTGCCTTATGTTGTAACTGACTCTGCGGAAAAAATCTTCTGTTTGCAATCCTTGGGAAGATTCAGCAATTTTTCCAAATGCAATTTCGACAGGAACTCCGTTTCCAATCCTGTTTCCAAGCTGGAAAAGCGAGTTGTTGAATTCTCTTTCAAGCTGCTTTGTTTTTTCCCTTTCAATTATAAGCTCTCTTGTTCTTGCCTTAAAAGAAATTGAAAAAAACAACGCCAGACCAAGAGGAATAAACAAGCTAAGTACGCTTGCACCTATTCCCAATGGACCTTTTGTTCCGGTAGCTGTTTCTACAAATCCAAAAATCTTTTGGTCTCCAAAAAATCCAATGCCAAGCTCAGAGAAAGTATAATCTTTCTGCAATCCAATCATATCTGGAAGAGGTGTATATTGGAAAATAAAGGGAAGGAATCCAAAAATAAAAAAGGGCAGAGCTATCAAAAAGGCATTGATATAAGGAGCTTTGCTTCTGTATTTAGGGTATAATGGATTTCTTTCAAGAAGAGATGTGTCTCCATGCCCCCCTGGCCTCAAAAACAAAACCTTGTCTGTGAGATAGAAAACCAGGAAAGGAATTATCAAATTGAAAAGAATAAAAATATGGACCCAAGTAAGCAAGCCCCCAAGCATCGCTGTTGCCAATGGCAGCAGAGCCAAACCAAGAGTTGGCAAAACAACACCTAGCATATAAACATTCTGCAAAGGGCTTCTTACATCATGCGTAAATCTCAGCATTTTCTCGTAAACGCCATCAAGAACAACTTGAAGGGATTTTTCCAGCAATATGATTCTTCTCGAGTTTTCAGGTTCAAATAAGCTGCCCTCAATCAAATGAAAAGACTCTATAAATTCTGGAGAAAAATCTCTCCATATCTGAAGATAATTATCAAGGCTTTCTTTTATGCTTGAGAATCTTCCTATCTGAACATCATAAAAAACTTTTTTGAAATCCAAAGCCAAAGGATATTCTAAGTGCTCTGCGGCAAAAGCAACAGCTCTTTCAAGATTTGATGTATGTCTCATGTAAACAACAAGATAAAGAATTGCGGGAACCATTTGGCTGCTTGCTTTCAATCTCCAGGAGTTAGCAATCCTGGCGGGCCATTCCTTCACAAAATAAAACACAAAAAAGGAAAAGATAACCATCAAAAAGAAGAATAGCAAGGGGAAGTTAGCTGCGCCTCCTCCCCGAACAAATAGAACAGCAATAGATATCAGCAATCCAATAAACAGCACAGAGAGGAAAGCCATTACGCTAAGAGTTATTGGCTGCCAGGGCTCAAGATCCAAGTGCGCAATATCAAGCGATTTTTTTATCTTCAGAGAATCTTTCTCGGAAATTTTCAGCTTTATTATATTTCCAAGGCTCTTGCACCAGCGCTCAAATCTTGATATTTCAGGAGACATTTCCTCTTTAAATCTTAAATACTCCTGGCTGAAGTCTGTTTTTCTATTTTGGGTATCAAAGCCCCTCATTTGGCTCTCTATCTTGCTTTTATATTTTCTCAAAATTTCATCAACATCTGCTGCCATTTTATCACTACTTTTTATAGGGGAAAAAAGAAGAAGTTATTAATAAATGTTAGGATTATAAAAAACAAATTAATTATAAAATATCATTTATAAAATTTTATCTTATTAATTATCTTCTTAGTTATTCAATTCTGAAACATGATTTTCAAGATTAACTAAGCTGATTCCGCCAAGGAAAATAGAGAAGAAGTAAAATATTATTCTCGTAAGAAGAGATACTGCAACAGCCACTGTAAGATTTACGCCCAGTATGGAATATGCTATTATCATTATTCCTTCTATAAGTCCTATTCCTCCAGGGCTTGGGGAAAAATCTCCTACTATGTTTCCTAAACTAAAAACAGCAACAACGAGAAGAAAACTTATCTGGACTCCAAAGGATAAAAACAAGAAGTAAGATACAGCAAAATTCAAAATCCAATATAACAAAGAGAAAGTAATTCCAACAAAAATTATCTTTTTATCCCTTACAATTGTCCTGAAGGTTTTTGCAAAATGCCCGAAATTTTCTATTAGGATTTTTTCCAGTTTGGATTTTTTGCCTTTTCTAATTTTCCTCCAGAAAAAAAGCTTCTTGATTCTTTCCAAAAACAATTCTATGTTAAAATTGGTCTTTCTGAAGCTCATATAAAATAGAGTAGCCAAAAAAAGAAAGATGAAGAATAAGACAGCCTGGAAAACAGTTTTTAATTCAGAAGATACAGGAACATAGGTCAAAATAAATAAAATAGAAACTATTATAAAAAATAAAGAGGCTATTACATGGAAAAACCTGTCTGCTGTCAAAGCTCCGAATATTTTTGTCTTGGGTTTTCCATATTTAGCTCCAAGAAAATAGGCTCTTACAGGATCTCCTCCAAGCTGGGCCCCAGGAGTTATCGTATTCACAAAAAAACCAGCCAAAGTAGTCTTCATCAAAAACCAATAGGTTGGTTTTACGATATTTCTAATAGAGTACATAGATCTTGTATTAAATACTAAAAAACTCGCTCCGTATGAAAGAAAAGCAAGGAAAAAATAAGTGTTGTTTGATTCAACAACCAATCGCCAGACTTCAACAAAATCTATTTTCCTAAGAAGATAAATCAAAATAAGAAAAGTCATCATTCCAAAAAATACTCTCCATTTGAGTTTCATTTTAAATCTTCTTCTTTTTTACCTGTTGATTCAGCCACTTCTGCCAGGCAGGAAAAACTCTTTCTCCGAGAGGCAGCCCGATTTCTTTTCTTATTTCATCTGAAATCCTGTGAAATGCATGATTTGCCTCTGTGTTAAATCCTGCTTCTAAAATTTCTGCCTTGCCTGTTTTTTCAGCTGTCTTGACTATTTCTTCTTTTATCCTTGCTCTTAAAAGAATATTGTCATATACAGCATCCCAATTTCCAGCCCATCCTTTGATTCCAGAAGCAATATCTTTTATTATTTCGCTGTCTCCATTAATCAAATCTTCTGTCGGCTCAAGAGAGTCTGTTTCTACATTATACTTAAGAAGATCGACAAAACCTTTTTCCTCCAAGGGATCTTTCTGCCAGTGTTTTCTTACTTCAGAAAGTTGAACAAGCCTTTTCCAACTATGAAGTCCATCTGAAGTTTTTATTGGATTTGCAACAGCAATTATATCTGTTGCCTTGAAGCTTGTTGTTGGCACATCAAGATCATTTACAACACGATCAAAAACAGCATAAGGACTTGCTCCATGAATTGTTCCTGCGACAACATTTGCCAGCGCCCCAATTCTCATTGCCTCATATAATGCTTGTGCTTCAAGGCTTCTGACTTCTCCAATAATAAGGCAACTATCTCCAAGTCTTAAGCTTGTTCTGATACCATCATCGGCGCTGACCTCTGTTGTTGTTTTCAGCAAAGCACTTCTTACTTTCATCCGCAAAATATCATACTTAAGATTTCTCAGGGATTCTACTGGAAGCTCAAGAGCGTCTTCAATAACAATAATCCTGTATTTAGGAATTATTTCTAGCATAAGGCTTCCCAAAATCGAAGTTTTTCCTGAACTTCTTGTTCCAGCAACAAGCATTGTTCTGCTTCCATCAACTAAGAAACTAAGAAGCCCTGCAGCGAAAGGATTTATCATCTTATTCTGTACAAACAATGGCAGAGTCCAAGGTTCTTCTCTATGTCTTCTTATTGAATAAGCCAAGCCATCTGGGCTTAATGGCTTTTGAATTATTGCAATTCTTGCCCTGATTTGTCCTTTCTTAGACGGATTTCCTATTTCTAATTGAGTATCAAGTATTGGGTTTGCCTCATCGAGAGGTCTTCCAGAGATTAATCTGAATTTTGCAGCCCAGGAGTCAACGTCTTCCTGGCTCGGAATTATGTTTGTAATGCACTCATCAAAATCCTGATGCCTTACAAAAATAGGCAACATTGAAATTGGAGCATTTAACGAGATGTCTTGAAGTTTTTTGTCCTGGAGCAAAACCTCTATTAAGCCAAAACCAATAGTATGCCTCACAAGAATAACAGAAAGCCTGTTTAAATCAGAATAGCTTATCTTAATCCCCTTGCTTTGGCTTAAATCCTGCAGAAGATCTTTTGAAATATTGAAAAAAACTTGCCTTGTTCTCTCTGTGTCTGTGAACTCTTCTGCCTTTGGCTGATGCTCAACCAAAACCCTTCGCGCAAGGTTTAAAAGATTTGTTTGTTCTTCGTTCAAGGCATGTTCTGGCGGCAGCAAATGATAAATAAGCTTCGGCTCATTTTTTTTCCTTAAAATAGTCACCAGGGATTCATCATAATCTTCTCCAGAAATTTTATATTGGCTGGCAATCTCTGCATCTTCGGGCAAATCAGAAATAAGCCTTGTGAAAGTAAAATTGGGAATAACATCTGGCCTGAAAAGCCTTGCATAGATTTCTCTGCTGCCTTTTTGATAATCGTCAAGATAAGGAATTGCTTTCTGCATTAATACGGTATTTTCAAGAAGAGAAAAAATTCTTTCCAGGAAACCAATATAATTTGTCTGGTCTGACTTAAATCCCAAGCCGAGTTTTTCGGAAAAAACCCTTGCATATATAATGATTTTCTTTAGTTCTGCATAGGCCGACAACGGATCTTGTTTCAAAAACATAAGGAAGGCAAAAAGTTCATTATATCTCTGAGGAAAAAATCTTTCTATTGTCCCTATCTTTTCATGAGAAAGAATTTTCTCCTGTTTTACGAGATAAGTATAAAGCTGTGCAATCTCAAGAAGCATTCCTGTTTCTTCTAAATCATGATTGTAATTCTTCTGCTGGACAAAGACAACTCTTGAAACTCCGGGATTTTCAGACAAGGCATCTATTGTTCTTGCCATTACATCTCCAGAATCTGCAACACTTGGAACAAAAGGAGCTCCAAGATAATTCATATAAAGAACATCTTCCCCTCCTTCTCGTCTAACCTCATAAGAATTAATCTCTTTTTGTTCAGCATCCTCTTCTGCCATTTTAAAAAAAAGCCTGAGAAGTTTAAAATCCTTTGTATAAAACAAAAGAATAAAGAAGCTTATTTTACCCTAACCTTAAATTGGCTTAAAGAGTTAGAATTAAATTATAAGAGTTTTATATAATATATTCATCTATTAATTACGGGCCCATAATCAATCAATTAACAAAAATACTGCTTAACCATTTCTATTAAACCTATTCATTAACTTTGCTCAACCAAACAAATTTAAACCGCCTAAACTTATTCTGCTTATGGTTGAAATGCAGCAGGATAACAGCTCTTTCTGGACAGATATGAGCGTAAAATTCAGGGATTTGGAAGAGAAAAATAGAATGCTTCGAGACAGAATTCTTCTCATAGGCCAGAATCTCATTGACACAAAAGAAAAAACCTCTTCTGATATTCTTGAAATAAAAAAAGAGCTTGAAATAATAAAGAAAAATATGGAACGCCTTATTTCTTTTCTCGAGACAGCGTCTTCTGAATTTTCAAAATTTGCCAGCAAAGAGGACTTGGAAATACTTACAAAACAGGCAAAGATGTTCCAGCCTTTGGAATTCGTGAGGAAAAAAGATTTAAAAAAATAAGATGATTATTAGCATTTAAAGAAAGGCCAGAATAAATTAATAAATAAAAAAGACGAATGATAAATAGTTAAGTAAAAAGAGGTTGGTTTAAAGATAAGAATATGTTAATAATAAAAACTAAATTGAAAAATAGGGAAAAACATTTATCCTATATTAATATCAAAATCAAAAAATGTTAAATAAAAAGATGTATAATTATTAACCTAATGACTGAATATTATATTAAAAATTGAAAAAGAGGTGATAAAAACAAAAATGGGTGTATTAGATCAGGTTGTTGGTATGAAAAGCCAGGGAATCCCTGATTCAGAGATAGCAAGGAGGCTTCAAGAGCAAGGCATTTCCCCAATGGAAATAAATGATGCCTTTAGCAGAGCTCAGATAAAAAGCGCTGTTTCAGGCATAGATATGGGAATGGCAGATGGAATGCAGCCTTCTATACTTGCAACAGGAGAAGAGCCAGACAGGCTTCCTACAGAGGGAGAAATAAGCGATATTGACTTGACTCCTCCAACACCTGGAATGTATTCTGGCCAGCAATTGCCAATGCACGTAACAAAAGAAATTTCTGAACAATACCCTTCATATTCAGAAAATGCTCCAGCATATGGAGAAGAAACATATTATCCTCAGCCGCAATATCAAGGCATGCAGCAGGAAAATTCTCCTGTATCTGGTTATGGATATTCTCCTTCTATGGGTGATACAGATACTGTAATCGAGATTGCAGAGCAGGTTTTTTCCGAGAAAAACAAGCCTTTTCAAAGAAAAATAGATGAAATGAATGAATTTCGCGGTTTAACGCAAACAAAAGTAGATAACATCTCAGAAAGACTCAGAAGAATGGAATCAATAATTGACCGGCTTCAGGCTTCTATTTTAGAGAAAATAGGAAGCTATGGGCAGGATTTGGATTCCATGAGAAAAGAAATGAGCATGATGCAAAATTCATTTGGAAAAATGATAAATCAGGTTGCTGACTCGACAGAAAGGCACAAACACCATACTCATCATTTACAGAAGAATGAGCAAAATCCACAGCACCATGAAAAACACCATATTATAGTGCACAAGTCAAGAAAGAAAACAGTAAGAAAAATTTCTAAAAAATAATTTTATTTTGGGTTTGGTCTCCATAATCCATACATGTCTGGAATTTGTTTTGGAGTTCCAACAGAATTTATAATTGCAAAAAAGATTCCAATTACAACAATTCCAATCAAGATAGATGGCCAATTAGCATACCACCAATATCCAGAATACCAGCCAAGATATCCCGAGGTTTTAATTAGAACAGCTAAAAAGGTTATTACTCCTACTCCCAAAAGCCCGTAATTAACAGCTTTGTTATCCGGATCGAGGAACAATCCAGCAAGTATTAAAAATACAAGGATTATTGAGAGAGCAACGCCGACTCTGGGAAAAATCTCTGAGAAAAATATAGGAACAAGTTCAAACTGCAATGCCAGAAGACCAATGACAAGCGCAATTATTGAATTTAAAGTTCTATTGTCTCCAAAGACTTTTATCTTTGACAAGATTCCAAAAATCACCGCAAAAATCAAAAGGAAAGGAAGAACGTAGCTGAAAACTCCTGCCTGCTCCCATTGAGACAGAAGATTTCCTACAGTACCCCCGTAAAACCCTCCAAACTGAAAACTCAAAAGACTTTCAAGCATATCTCTTTTTGTCAGATATTCTTTAAATAGTTTTCTAAAGAAAAGTATTTTTGAGGTAACAAAGATTATCAATTAAATAGTTTTCTAAAGAAAAGTATTTTTGAAAAAACAACGATTTTTGATTAAATATGTTTTCCTATTCTAATATGGAAACCTGTTTTTGTATAAATATTACCTGTAAATCAGGTGTAAAATTTTAATATATAAAATCTGTGTGGATGTTCTTAAATCATAAATAATCTTGTCATTAACAGGGTAGATTAAAAAAGCAATCAGCTGCTTTTTCCGCTTCTTATGACAAGAGCAAGAGCTATTATTATTACTGCGATGAAAGCCACATTTGTCCAGAAATCAGTGCTCCAGCCACTCCTGAATAAAAAATCAAAGAAATTTCCTTCAACTCCAAGAGCCCACAGCAAGGCAACGACAACAGCCACAATTACAACACCGGCCATGGCTGCCTGAACTTTATTTGGTATATCAGGAATCTTTCCAACAAGGAATCCCCAAAGCAAGAGAGCTATGAAGACAACAACAATTGCAATTGTAAGAAACAAAGTCAGGTTTTCAACAACAAGTTTCGGAAAAACAGCGCCGACGAAAATCAAGCCGACAACAAAAGCAGTCATAGCGTTCAGGCTTTTTGCCTTGTCTCCAAAAAGCTTTGTTTTCTCTAGGATTCCAAAAAGTATGAAAAATATCAGGAGAAAAGGTAAGATAAATTTTGTAACAACCCAATGCTGCAATACTGTTTCTACTGCCATTTTTTATATAGGAAAGTGAGATTTATACTATTTAAATTCTGCGGAAGTTTAGGGTATTTATAGTATTTCAATCAGTATTCCTTTTGTTCTCTATAAAAGCACATATAAATCAAGTCTAATCTTAATAATGATTATTAATAGGATTAACAGAACTCCTAATTAAATTATAAACCCAGAATCCGGATTTAAGCAAGCTCAGGAACTTCTTCAAGCCCCATTTCTTGACTTGGTAATGCCGTCTTGTTGATTATAAAAACATCGCTGATCGCCTTTACAAATTGGTGGGGAATTATAACACCTCGTGCTCCGCCTATAATGCCCATTACTGCTCCCCCTACTTTTATTCTCCAGCCATCTACTTTATTGTCTACAAGATTTGCCTCTTCAACTTCTCCGAAAAACTCTCCAGAATCTGTATAAACCCTTAGTCCAACAACATCACTTACCTTTTTGACTCGCATAATAAAAATGAAGAAGACTTATTTAAATACTTTTCCATGTTTTATTACATATTTGAGTATGTATAATAAGCCATAAATTCTAAAGATTTTAATTACTGAATTTTATTAAATAAAACCCCTTTTTAGCATATATCTCAATCATCATTATAAAAATCAGCATTATATCAGAATTACAGATTATATTGCAAAAAGCATACAATAACAAACTTTATAAAAAAAACTCTTCTCCTATAATCATGTTCGGAAAAAAAGAAGCAATTGTTTTCATATTAGTTTCTGTTGTTCTTGCAGCAAGCATAAGCTTTCCGAAAATAGCGAGCGTTTTCCCAAAAGTTTTCTTGGCTGTTCTTGTAATTCTCTTGCTGAATATAGCCGCAAAAAAAATAGCTGCTTTCTATCTTGAATCAGAGATAGAAATAAAAATTTGGCAGATGGATCGTTATGGCTGGAGAAGACAGGATTATCTTAATACACCTTTTCCAATAGGAATAATTCTGCCTGTTGTTATTTCTCTTATCTCTCTCGGAAATTTCATCTGGCTTGCTTCTCTTGTCTTTGATGTAAAACCAAAGTCATACAGGGCTGTAAAGAGGCATGGCTTGTATTCTTTTTCTGAAATGACAGAATCTCATATAGGAACCATAGCTGCAGCAGGTGTTTTCGTAAGCCTTTTTTCTGCGGTTATTGCTTATTTTCTCGGATTTCCGACTTTTGCAAAATTAAGTGTTTTTTACGCTTTTTACAACATGCTTCCATTCTCTGACCTTGATGGCAACAAAATTTTCTTCGGAAACATTGTTTTGTGGAGCTTCCTTGCAATAATAACTTTGATAGGTCTGGGCTATGTTTTTTTCCTAACATAAATTTCTGAAGCAGTAGGTAATAAGCCATAAAAAGGCAAAAAATATAAACAATAAAAGATTAATAATAAAATGGGTAAAAGGGGCGTTTTCAATTTGAAAGCGATAACAGGAGTTCTTGCGGCAGTTTTTTTTCTGACGGGTTTTCTTTTTGTCGACCGTGGGAATATTTCTGGAAACACTATAATAGGCAGCTACTTTTCATTTAATCCAATTTCTTTTATAGGGCTTGTTCTGGTTGGCCTCGGGATTGTTCTTGCATTTTACAGTGTAAAAAGATGATTTTATTTCTAAAAAAGTTATAATGTATAAAAGTCTGTTGAGAAAAGAATAGCAACATAAAATATTAATAAGGAAGGTTTCTAAGCGATATAATCATCATTAAAATTTAACAGAGATTTAAAGATATAAAATGGATTTTTTGCGCAAAGTTTCACCGAGACACTATCAAGAGGTTATCTTCAGCACATGCGTGGAAAAAAATTGTCTTGTTGTTCTTCCAACAGGCCTTGGAAAAACCCTTATCGCTTTGATGCTTGTAATTGAACGCATGAAAAAATTTCCTGGAGAAAAAGCAGTTTTTCTCGCTCCGACAAGACCTCTTGCAGAGCAGCATTTTTT
>CAZGUQ010000004.1:16147-21631 GCA_964529375.1 Candidatus Woesearchaeota archaeon | reverse complement strand
TCAGGGAAAATCTTCCGGAATTATTTGGAGATATGCAGTTATTTACAGGGGATATTAATGCAAAAAAAAGAAAAGAGCTTTGGGAAACAGCAGATATTGTCTTCTCAACACCTCAATGTGTTTCAAATGACGTGTCAAATAACCTCTATACTTTGGAAAATGTTTGCCTGTTGATAGAGGATGAGGCCCACAGATGCTTCAAAAATTATGCTTATACCTATGTCGCTAACAAATACATAAATACTGCCAAACACCCTAGAATCCTTGGCTTGACCGCTTCTCCTGGTTCTGACCAGGCAAAGATAAAAGAAATCTGCAAAAATCTTTTTATAGAAGAGGTTGAACTGCGAACAAGAGAAAGTCCAGATGTTTCTCAATATCTCCAGGAGCTTACTTTTGAGAAAGTTTTTCTTGAGTTGCCTGAGGGATATAACAAGATAAAGATATCTCTTTTTGGGCTTTTTCAAGGATATGTAGATGAATTAAGAAATAGGAAAGTTTTCTATGGGATGGCAAGCAAAACAGAGCTAATCAATCTTCAGAAAAGACTTTTTCTCAGCATTTCCCGGGGCAATAGGAGTTTCAATAATCTCTTGGCAGTCAGCGCCTGTGCTCAGGCAATCAAACTACAGCACGCACTTGAACTTCTTGAAACTCAGACACTTTATGGTTTCAATAAATATCTTAAAGAACTGTTAAATCAAGCTGCAAAAAAACAAAACAAAGGGGTTGTTCGTCTTGTTTCAAAGCCGGAATTTAATTTTGCATTTGCAGCTTCAAATGAACTTCTCGCAAGAAATGAAGAACATCCTAAAATAGAAGCTCTCAGGGGAATAATAAAAAAAGAATTCGCGGAAAATGAAAAATCCAAGATAATTGTCTTTTCTCAATTCAGGGAAACGGGGAGAATTCTTTGCAAGGCGCTAAACAGCATACCTAAAATTAAAGCCAAGGTCTTTGTAGGGCAATCTATAAAGAATGATGAAGATGGTATTTCTGGCTTAAGCCAAAAAGAACAAAAAGAAACAATTAAAGATTTTTCTAATGGACTGATAAATGTTATTTGTGCAACGAGTATAGGAGAAGAGGGTTTGGACATTCCAGAAGTTAACGCAGTAGTCTTATATGAGCCTGTACCAAGTGCAATAAGAGCAATCCAAAGAGCAGGACGCACTGCAAGATTAATGAAGGGTAAACTGATAGTTCTAATAACAAGAAAAACAAGAGACGAAGCATACTTCTATGCTTCAAAGGCAAAGGAGAAAAGAATGAGTTCTGCAATCAGCTCTATCAAAAATGATTTAAAAAAAAAGAGTAATATTGATTTTCAAAGGAGTCTTTGATGAAAACTTTATTCAACATTTTTTCTGGAAAGGGATTTAAGAAAAAAAACACAATAAAACCAAAAATAATTATTGATTATCGTGAAAAAAATTCTTTAGTTATCTCAGAGCTTGTTTCTCTCGGTTTGGAAACAGAAATAAAAGAACTGAAGGTTGCAGACTACATAGCAAATGATGTTGCAATAGAAAGGAAATCTGTTTCTGATTTCATAAACTCAATGAAAAGTGGTAGGCTCGTTAGCCAGCTTGAAAATCTTCAGCAATATAAAGACAAATTATTGATAATAGAAGGCATTGATGAACAGGAACTTTATTCTGATGATTTTTCTGAAGAAAAAAGAGGAATGCACCCCAATTCTGTTCGCGGATTTCTTCTTTCAATTCTTTTAAAATACAGAGTTCCAATAATTTTCACAAAAAATTACGAAGACACTGCAAGATTTCTCTCTGTTTTGTCCAGAAAAAAAGCAAGGGAAACTCCCTTAAATCCAACGAAGAAATTTCATGACAAAAAAGAGCAGATGCAATATATCCTCGAAGGCTTTCCAGGAATAGGTCCTAAAACATCTAGAAAATTGCTAAAAAAATTCAAGACAATAAAAAGCGTTATTTCTGCAACAGAGGAAGAACTAAGAGAAACTATAGGCAAAAAAGCAAGCCATATGCTTAAAATAATAGAGCAAAAATTCTAATTTAGATTATATTCTTCAATTGTCCTGTAAATTGGCCCTTTTCTAGTTAAGTTTGATTCTTTAAATATAAACTTATCAACGTTAAATTTCATTTTTCCAAATTTAATTTTCTTTAATTTTTCCAGAAAATTTTTTCTATCATCAACTTTTTTCACTCTAGCTATCGTGAGATGAGACATAAATCTTCTTTCTTTTTCAAATAATCCTAAAAGTTTCTCATCTATTTCTTTCTGCAATCCATCGCAGCCAGTCATATGAAGCCAGACAACTAACTGTCTTTCATATTTTTTTGATTTTCTATTATCAAAAAAGCCCATTTTATCTATAACGGTTTCAAATCTCTTCATCTTAATGCTTCTTAACTTTTCCTTTACTATTTCAATCTTTTCTTCGTGAACCAACCCCAAAAACTTTAACGTCAGATGCAGGTTTTTTAATTCTGTTTTCTTTCCCATAAATTCTGGCAGCTTGTTTTGAATCTGCCTTATTTTCTCATCTATTTCTTTAGAAATGTCTATCGCAATAAAAACCCTCTTCATTTTTTAATTCTATGCTTAAAAGAATATGGCATATTAATTTTGCGGCTTCTGCCGTCAATTCTATCCAGAACTATCAATAGGCAGAACCCAAGCAAAGCCACAAGACCAACGAAAAAGAACAATGTTTTGAATCCAAGCAATTCTGCTATCTTTGCTCCAAAATATGCCGTAATAGCTGTACCAACGCCGATGCTTGTGCTCCAGAGAGTATACTCAAATCCTTTGTGTTTCTTGTCCATATATGTTGTAAAAAGGCTGAACCATGATGGATATGCCATCGCCGCACCCAGCCCATAAATGGCCTGTGCTATGTAAATTGCATAAACACTTTTTGCTGCAATATAGATAAAAGGCACTGCAATTATAAGAAGAGTCCCAAGTAAAAGAGATCTGGTTTTGTGTTTTTCCTTGTCTATGAAATATCTTGAAAGGGGCATCTGAACTGTTGATTTAACAACAAGAAAAATTGTTGTTGAAAGTCCTGCGGCAACTATTGTTCCCCCTTCTAAATTTTCTATTATGAAAATGGCAAAAATAGGTCCAATAAGTCCAAAGCTGCTTAATATCAAAACATCAGACAATATCAATAGCAAAAGCCTCTTGTTCATGATTTATTTATGTTAAGGGAATTTATAAATCTAATTTTATTTAGCCATAAATAAATTAATAATGCATCTCTAATTTAACCAACCTGTTTTTTTATTGAAAATCATTCAGGCACTAATGCAAAAAAACTGTATTTTTTTATTTTTGCAAGTTTCTTTACATCTGAAATCTTTACAGTTTTTATGTTTTTTTCAAATTCATAAAATTCTTTGAAGCCGTCATCAACTTCTGACAGGAGCAACTGGACCATTTGCGTATCTGAACCTTCCATAGAAATCTTGTAATTGCCGATAAGCTGCTCTTTTGACTGAGAAAACTCTTTTGCAGTAAGTTCTTTTGAGACTTTTTCAAATTCATCAAGAATCAGTTTTTTTACCTTTTCCACATTTTCTTTCATGACTCCTGCATAGACATAGCAATAAGAAAAATGTCTGTTGCTTACGACATCTCCAGATACAGAATATGCCATGTTTCTCTTTTCTCTTATTTCACGAAAAAGTCTTGAAGAAAGCCCATTCGCCATTAAATTCATAAGGACTTTTGCAGCATAAACTCTCTTGTCTTTTGATAAAGGGGCATGAAAAGCCAAAACCAAGTTTGCCTGGTCTATTCCCTTTCTTTTTTCAGTCGTGATCTTGTTGTGTTCTTTTATTTTTAATCTTTGAACTTTTCCCTTTTTATTTCCAAAATTCTTCTCGCAGAAATTCACAAGATCTTTGATATTTGCTTTTCCGACAACGCAAAGAACCATTTTCTTAGGGTTGTAAACGTTTTCAAATTTCTTGACCATTTTCTCTCTCGTCACAGAATTAAGAGTTTTCTGTGTCCCAATAAGGGTTATTCCCAATGGGGGTTCGTATAGGTGGCTCTGGATTTTATCAAGAACATAATGCCTCGGAGAATCATGATAGATTTTCATTTCTTCAAAAATGACATGTCTTTCTTTATTCATTTCTTTTTCGTCAAATAAAGGATTTCTTACCATATCTCCAAGAACATTAAGTGCAATTTTAAGCTTGTTAGATGGCATCTTGCACCAAAATGCAGTTATTGTCTCTTCTGTAAAACCATTTAAGATTCCGCCGTTTTTTTCTATAGCCTCGGAAATTTCCTTATGCGTCCTGTTTTTTGTCCCTTTGTAAAGCAAATGCTCTATAAAATGTGCAATTCCTCTTTCCCCTGCAGATTCATTTATTCCCCCATATCTTACGGCAAATGCAACACTTACGACAGGAAGATTTCTTTTTTCAAAAATAATTGTCATTCCATTTCTCAAAACTTTTCTGTAAAAACGATTAGGCATCTAATAAAAAGGTTTTTGTTGTTTTTAAAGATTAATTATTCTCTTCAAAGAATAAAGAAATAGATTCCTAAACCAAAAATAATGAAAATAACAATGGCAATTATAAACCAGATTTTCCAGTTGCTTTTCTTTGGCTGTGATTTTGGTTCTTGTTGTTCTATAGACGGCAGCTGCGGTTGGGCAGGGGGCTGCTGAAAACTTGATTGTGGAATGTTCCACTGTGGGACTTGCTCTGGTTGCTCTTGGATTTGTTTTGGAGTTTTTTTAGATTGCTTGGCTTGCGGCTGTTGTTTTGGTTTAAATTTAAAAATCTGCTTCTGGGGGATTATTTGGTCAGCCATTTTATTATATAAGAAAAGAAATTATATAAATTTTCTCTTAAGCGTTCTTAAAAACAATATACCTCTCTCTAGTTTGGCTTAAAGACGAACTTAACGATATTTATCCTTAAACGCAAGATATCGTTCACCTCCAATTTCGAAATCATCTATTATTCTAAATTTTTCCCTTATAAAATCAATTATCCAGCTTCTATTAACATTAAATCTCTTTCCTTTTATCATGCTTTGAGTTGCAAAACTGACTATTATCTTATCGGCAAGAGGTACAATTTCCGACAGCAATTTTTTTGAATAATTTCTTTTCAATGTTTCCAAAGAATCTAACACCTTAAACAAAAAAATGGTTTTCTTTCCTTTTTCTTTTTTTATTAATTTTTTTATCTTTTCCAATTCAAATAGGCTTAGATGAATAGCTCTTGCATTTAATCTCTGCTTTTTAAAATAATTATTCATTAAATTAACAAGCTGCCCTATTCCTTCAATTCCTATATATTTGTTTTCTGGAATAAATCCAATTGAAAAACCATTGACTCCCGCGCCAAGGTCAAAAATTGCTCCTTTGAATCTTCCAATAATTCTTCTGTATATTTCCTTATAATGTGGTAATCTTTCCCTCGTTGACAAATGTTTTCTTAATATCCATTCAGGCTCTCTAATTCG
>CAZGUQ010000004.1:10295-16137 GCA_964529375.1 Candidatus Woesearchaeota archaeon | reverse complement strand
CCAAGTTTGGACGAATTTATAAATAACTTTCTGCTCCCAAATGCTCCATAAGCCTTATGTAAAGTTTCTCGAGCACGCCCAATATTTTCTTCATCTGAATTTTGTTTTTTAAAGCATAAAGAAAGAACCATTTCAACATCTTCTCGCGGAATCTCTTTAAGTTCTGGCTTTTCCATTATTCTTTTTATGATTTGTTTCCTATTCATAACTTTTTTAATCTCTTTATGTTTAAAAGTTATATCCTTGGTTGCTTGGCTCTTCCTCAAAGGAGGTTGAATGTCAAGGAACCTTGGTTCCTTACAATGGCGTCCACAAACCAATCTCCACAATATCAAAAAGCCCAGGCAATGTTCCTCGGTTCCCAGACCAATGATGATAAACTTCATTGGCTAGAAGAAATGATCCGCGAGTGTCCTAAGCACAAGAGTTCAGAGAAGATGCTTGCAAATCTCAAAACAAGATATATCAAACTTAAGAAAAAGATAGAGAATATCAAGAAAACTTCAAGAGGCTCAGGAAAACTGGGAATAAAAAAAGAGGGGCTTCAAGCAGTTATTGTTGGCTTCACAAACACCGGAAAATCTTCTCTTCTTTCTTCTCTCACAAATACAAAACCAGCAATATCGCCTTATGAATTCACCACTAAACATCCAATAGTCGGAATGATGAATTTCTCAGGGGTTTTAATACAGTTAATTGAGATTCCTGCAATAGGCTCTGAATATTATGACCGCGGATTAGTAAACAGTGCTGACGTAATCATTATTCTAGTAAACAAAATTGAGCAAATTGGGCAAATAGAAAAAAATTTGGTTCAGGGGGAAGGAAAAAAACTCATTGTATTTAATATCAACGAAGGCTCTGATTCCAGAAAACTCGAATCAACATTGAAGAGCAAAAAACTAAACTTTACAATAATAAACACAGAAAATGGTGATGGTCTTGAAGAACTTAAGGAAAAGATTTTCCTTGGATTTCAGAAAATAAGAGTTTTCACGAAAGAGCCGGGAAAATCAAAAAGTGAAAGGCCATTTGTGCTTGAACCAAATTCAACTATCAGAGATATTGCAAAAAAGATTTTCCATGACACTTCAAAAGTCAAGGAAACAAGGATCTGGGGCCCGAGTTCAAAATTTCCAGGGCAGGTCATTGGTTTAAACCACGAGTTGAAGGATTTAGATGTTGTTGAGTTTAAGACTCGTTAATCACTTCCACTTCTTCCTTATAGGTTCAATTATTTCATTAAGGCTTTCGGCAACAGCATTCTTTAAATCAGATGCATGAAGTTTTCCACTTTCAAATGCATTTTCCAACTCATGATAACTTTTGAATTTTAAATTTCCCCCGTATTTTACTTCTCTTTTTACACTGATTTCTTCAAACTTGGGAAAAATAACAAGCCTTGCTATAGCTAAAATAGGGTTGTTTTGTATGTCTCCTTGCTTGCAATAAGCTCTATTGATTTTTTCCTTAATACTTTCTTTGCTATCCCTTATTGAAATAAAGCTTTCTTTTACAGAACTCGACATCTTGCCCTGAGCTCCTCTTAGGCTTGGAATTATTGGTGTATAAAGATAGACTGCCTCTTGCAAATCTATTTCTTTTCCCTCATCAACACCAAGCATGTAAATTTTCCTTTGGTCCAGACCAGCCACAACAAAGTTTGTTCCTAGATGCTTCACATCAGCTATCTGCATCAGAGGATATATTATCTGGCTGATTTTTGCATTTTCAATATCTCTTGCAACTTGCTGCATAGCTCTAACGCCACGATTAACAGTAATTTTTAATGCAAGTTTTAATAAATCTTCAAAATAACTTTGTTTCATTTGATAGCTTGTTCCCTTAACAATTTCTGCCTTTAATCCAACAGACTTAAAACCTCGTTCCCATTGTTTCATCTGCTCATTAACAAATTTCCAATTTCCTTTTTGATTAAGCCAGGTATGCCAATCTGCCAGAAGAACCTTTACTTTAATTCCTGCCTTCTGTAAATCAAGAAGCTTCAGAATTGTGACAAGATGTCCTAAATGAATCTCTCCAGAGACTTCATAGCCGCAATAGACAACCCCTTTTCCAAGAAAACTTTTTATCCTGTCTTCTCCAACAATCTCGGCACAGTTTCTTTTAACAAGATTTAGTCTTTCATCATTGCTTAACATATCAAAAAGAAAGATTAGTTATTATTAAAGTTTGCTGATATACTCTTGAAAGATATCTTTACAGAATAGAATTAAATTAAAAAGCTCGTATTTATATTAAAAAATGCTTATTGAACTTCTCCTGTTCCTTTTTCTTGGCATCCTAGCAGGAACACTTACTGGCCTTTTTCCAGGAATCCATATAAATCTTATCGGAGCCTTGTTAATTTCAGCGTCTGCTTCTTTTCTTTTTTTCATTCCGGCAATATACCTCATTGTTTTCATTGTTTCAATGGCAATAACACACACTTTCCTTGATTTTATTCCCTCTGTTCTTCTTGGGGCTCCTGAAGATGGGACAGAGCTTTCTGTCTTGCCTGGACATGATATGTTAAAAAAGGGTTTGGGCTTGCAGGCTGTTTCTCTTACTTCTCTGGGCTGTCTTTACGGGGTTTTCGTTTTTATCATTGCGGCAATTCCCTTATTTTTCATAACCAAGAATGTTTATGAAGTAGTTAGGACAGCAACCCCATTTATTTTGATTGCAACATCATTAAGTCTTATCATCATGGAAACCAAAAAACTTTCTGCATTTTTTGTTTTCTTTCTCACAGGAGCTTTTGGATTAAGTGTTTTAAATCTCGGGATTCAAGAACCTCTTCTTCCTCTTTTAAGCGGATTATTTGGAGCTTCTGGTTTGTTGATAAGTATCAAATCAAAAACAAAGATTGCGAGACAGGATGTAGAAAAAGCAATTAAAATAAAAAAGTTAAAGCCTATTTTATCTGCTGCTCTCGTCTCGCCATTAAGCATTTTTCTTCCTGCAGTAAGTCCTGGACAAGTTGCGACTATTGGAAACCAGGTAGTTAAATTAGGACGGGAAGGGTTTCTCTTTCTGCTCGGCATTGTAAATCTTCTGGCAATGGCTTTTTCTTTTCTCGCTCTTTTTTTAATCTCAAAAACGAGAACAGGTTCTGCTGTCGCTGTAAAAGAGCTAGTAGGAGTTTTGGATTTAGAAATTTTTATTTTAATTATAATTATTATATTAATCTCAGGAGTAGCTTCTTTTTTTATAACAAAATTTATTGCAAAAAGATTTGTCTTATTTCTGGAGAAAGTAGAATATTCTAAAGTTTCTCTTGCTGTTCTGGCAATAATTTTTGTTGTTGTCTTCCTTGTTTCTGGTCTTGCAGGAATTGCAGTATTTATTATTGCTTCACTAACAGGAATTTATTGTATTTTGCTTGGAGTAAAAAGAACACATATGATGGGCTGCCTGCTCTTGCCGACAATAATAATTTATTTGTTTTAATCAGACATTATCAAAAAACTTAACTGCAAAATTACAGAAATCGATTAACACATTCTTATTTAATTCAAACTCTTTTCTATTTCCTAAGTAATTTCTAGAGTCTGGAGTGATTTCTTCTCCTTCTTTTAATTCATTGTAGCTTAGGCATTTAATATGTTTTTTTGATACGACAATGAAATAACAGTTAGTATAGGGGTAACCTTTAGGAAGGTCTGAAAATCTAAATTGCTCGTTAGCTCTGAATTTAACTTCGACAAAATAAACCTTATTGTCTTTTTGAACTACTAAATCGGGCATTCTTCTAATATCTGAAGCAACGTCGCTTCTAATGTCTTTCAGAAGTTCCATAATTCCCGGGACAGTGTTTTCCATACCATACCTAAAAACATTGTAACCTAGACGCAAAAAAAGTTCTTCAATTAAAGTTTCTGCAATTCTTCCTTTAATCATTCCCTCTCTATATTTAATATCTTTTTCGTCGATTATCATTTTTCTAAAACCATCTTTCCAAATCTTCCTGTGTTTCCAATTCTCTGCCAAATATGGAATCCATATGCCTCTTTGTTAGCTCAAGGCTTTGTCTTATATAAGAAGACAATTTATATTTATTTACCAGTTCTAATGCTGGTTCCAAATATTTCTTAATTCCGCCTTCATGTGTTGTAAAAATAATTTTGCCTTGGCATCTTGGGCAAACTCCTGACAACGGCGGCCTTCTCATTATTTCATTGCATGCAACGCAGCGAAATTCCTGCATCGAAAACTTTCTCAAATTTCCCTTTAAATCCCTCAGAAAATGCCTTTCAATAACAAGTCTGGCGGTTTCTGCAGTATCTGCTGCTCTGATTTTTTCAACCAGCTCCATCTGATGCCTTACTTTATCCTGCATAGTGGCCAACATTTTATAATTGGAGCAAACAACGCCGTCATTGATATTATCTGTTTTGTGAGTAAAGCCTATATTCACAAAAGGGTCTCTTCCTTCTTTCAAAGCTCTTCTTACATCATAGACTTTGATCTCTGATGAATGTTTTTTTTCTTCTGCAAGCCTATAAAGCTCAAGAGGATATTCATTTACAAGTTCAAAATCAAGAATTTGCTCATCAACCTCTCCAGCATCAATCTTTGCATTTAAAACCAAAGGAGAATCTTGTGTTCCTCCTCTGTGGCTTGGCAAAAACTCACGGGAAAAATTTAAAAGCACATCGCCAAGAAGCATTACAGAAAATTCGTCGCCGTCGCAATTATGAACCAAGATATCATTAGCAAAAAAGTTGTGCTCGGAGGAAACATTGAAACAATAGCTTACCTGTTCTCCTGTGCTTTCAATTTTTATAATTTTAGGATAAACATAATTCTCATCGAAATTAATTCGCATACCTCTGGGATTTTTTTTAGTAATTTCTTTTAAAATCTTATTTTTCCTGTCTGAAATAAAACCAATTTGGTTAAAATTTTTAGTAAAATTTGAGGGGATAATTATTTTAGTGATTTTAAACTTGGGGGTATCTCTTTTTTTATTTATATAGAACTGCCTTACCTTTGGTCCTGGTTGTTTTTCGTACTCGTAAAATTTAGTAAAAATCTCAAATCTGGATAAAACAAAACTTAAATCGTGTTTTAATCCTTCACTTACGGTATCACAAGTAACTCTATTATCCGTTACACTTACACTTCCATCTCCCTCAAAATACCCCCTTAATAAAGCCGCTAATTTGTCTTTTTTTAAGTTTAAAAATAAGGTGGGAATTCTTTTCTCTTTTGCATTTTTTCCTAACTTAAAATAATCACTAAAAAATTCATATAAAATTCTTGAAGAAAAGGTTACCCTATCTTCTTTTTTTTCACTGGGCTTCAGCCCAAAATATTTTTGTGTTGTTTCTCTGACGAATTCCCTGATTCTCTCGTCATTTGATGCAATATAAACTTGGTTCAGTCCTTTCTTCCCTTTGATGGATCTTGCATATCCTTCTGCAATATACAAACCTATTAGCTCAAAAAAATCATTATCCGGCTTAATAGTTAATGGAAGCTCAACATTATCTCTTTTCACAGCTATTCTTGCTTCAGTGGGCAAATCCTTTAAACTTTTTCCATATTTGTTTAAGAATTCTTCAACAAACTTTATTGGGAAACTATTTCTCTGATAAAAATTACTTGATTTATTCAGACTTTCAAAATTACTTAAATAATTTTTTATATTCCTTAACATAATATCATCCCTATCTCTAAAGATTTCAGGTAAAAAGAACTCTTTTATCTCTTTGGCTTCAATCTCTTTTTTATAGCTTACAGTTAATTTATCGCCAATATTAAGCTCAGAGGCCCTTTTTTCTTTTTTGATGATCCTTTTTTTGGCTCTGGACATAATGTTAAAGAGATTCGACTG
>CAZGUQ010000004.1:0-10285 GCA_964529375.1 Candidatus Woesearchaeota archaeon | reverse complement strand
AATATACTTTATGATTTTTTGTTAGTTCAATTCTCCTTCCATCTTCTAAAAAGATCTTAATCATATGGCCAGGTTGGTGTTTAGTTATTTCTTTTACTTCTCCTTTCCCGGGATTGCTCCATGTAAAAGTATCCTGCATCTTTTCCATCAAAGTTCCAAAATTATCTATCTTTTTTCTTGGTTTTATGTTTTCTATAAACTCCCCAATTTTTTCAATATGCCAAATTCCATTTCTTTTTACAGAAACATAATTATCAAAACTAAGGCAATCACGTCTAACAGCCGCATGCATGTAGGGGCTTGCAAACAATCCGAGTGTATTTGAAAAGCCAACGATTCTGCAGACAACTCCTGCACAATTGTGCGGAGCTATGCAAACTCCAAGCTGTCCCACAAGATCTTCTCTTTTTTTTAAATTATAAAATGGCTTTAGCCCATAAAGCCTAGCGAGTTCTTCATCAACAAAATGGGCAATTCGAATAAAAATATCATCCGCTCTTGATTCAGGAGCTTCTGGAGAGCTCGGCAGAAGAATATCATGCGGCTTTAACTCAATAATTTGCTCATTGTCTTCTAATTCTTTGCCGTAAATATCATGCAAATATCCTATTTCTCTCAATTTATTAACGCTAACTCCAGCCTCTTTCGGCTTAAATGAAACAAGAGGCATTTCTGTTGCATCAAATCTTATTGTCCCGTCTTTATTTACTTGCAAATCCAAAACAGCCCTTAAAATTCCTTTAGATAAATGCTCTACAGAATGTCCAGCAGAGCTTGTTCCCCTGACTCCCTTAACAAGGGGTGGAACTTCCTGATTTGTAAATCCTATTTTTTCTCTTGCACTTTCAAAATAATGGTTAATATCAATCTGCCTTGTATAATGTGTTGTTGATTTTTCATGCTGTTCGCATTTTCTTAAAGATGTTTCCTTGCATTCATAACAGTAAAACATCTTCCGGGTTTGCAAATTGCAGTTCTCACAGCTTGGATAAATTGTTTCTTTTTTGCACGAGTCACAATAATAAACAGGAAAATCACCAGTTACACTACCTGTATCAACAGCAGCCTGAAAGCTCCTTAATCTACCCCCTTCTCTTCCGACAGGAAATAAAACATTTGGACTTCCGATAAGTTTTCTTAGTTTTGCCTTTTCCGGCCTACCCATTCTTGCGCCAATGAATTCTCCTGCCTTATCTTTGATTTTAAAGGCGCTGTTTTTATTTATGATTTCCAATATTGTTTTTTCCTCATCGAACTTGTCTGGATTAATTGCCTCTTTTAATGAATTTTCTTCTTCAAGAATTTTCCAGTCAACACCAATATTCGCTAAAAGCGCTTTGCTTATATCTTGATTTATAACAACATGTTCTATAATAACTTCATGCTCCACACCAAGAAGCTCAAGGGCTCTTTTTCCTAAAGCATATTTTTCCTGCTCTGCTTTGTTGTAAGGAAGAATTATCTTTTTTTCTATTTTTGCGTTTCTTAGCCATAAAAGCAAACCAAGAAATTCTTCTTTTGAAATTTCGGTCCAATAAAAAATATATTTTGGGTGAAGAGGAATCCCATATTTACTGCTTATCTCAACCGCCTGCTCAAATCTTATGTTGAAACTGTCTATTTGTTTTTCAAATTCAGAATCTTTCTCTCTATTTTGGCCAAGCATGGACGAAATTTTTTCTCTTAAATCAAGTTTCCAGATTTCCTCGACATATCCTGGCTTTATCAATCTTGCATTTCGATTGGCAACGTCGCTGAATGGAAAAAGAGCATCTCCAAGATAAATTATTTCTTGTGTCTCTGGATAAAGTTTTTTTGCTTCTTCTGCTGTCTTGACTTTTCTAACGCTTCCATTATTCAGCTTTATTATAGGCCCATCAATGCTTTCACAAGAAGTTACAATGCATCCTTTTGTCGGCCTTTCCAATTTTAATTGTGTTCCGGTTGCAATAAAGCTGTCTGTAATTCCCATTGTGGCTGGATGTATTGAGATTCCGCTGAAGCCATTGCTTCTTCCTCTTCCATATCTGAATCTAAAGGCTCCTGATCTTGATGGATGTCCAAAAATAGGCCTTCCGGCAATCATATCGTTTATGTATGTTGGAGAATCTTCTGTTTTTCCTTTGTCTCTTTTTTCATGAATTTCAAGATATTCTGCAATAAAATCAAATCCTGTTGATTGCAATCCTTTTTGTTTCATTCTGTTCAAATATCTAAATCCTTTTGCTGCTTTTTGGGAAAGACCTTCAGAAAAGATTAAACACATTCCTCCCCTGACATAATTTGTCGCAATTCTTGGAAGATTTTTGTAATTTGAAACTTCAAGTTTTTCTGTTGGCTCTCCATCTATCTGAATCGGAATTTTCTCTGCAAGAAAGGTAATCTCCTCGTCAGTCGGCATATACTGAAGATTTGTGATTCTTTCATGATAATCATGGTTTTCGGTTACACACCTTTTCACTTCATCTTTCGTTGGATCATAGGTTGCGTATCCAAACATTTCCCTCAAATAATCTATAAGCATCAAAGAAAGACAAGAAGCTGTTGTTCCTGCGCTTCTTATTGGACCTGAAAAATAAGCTGCAAGATAATCTTTTCCTTCTCTTGTTTTTCTTATCTCAAGTTTTGTGAAGCCCTCTATAGGGCTGGATACAACACCAAGAGTTGAATAGGCAAAACCTATTCTTATTCCTGCTTCGATAGCTTCAAGCAGGCTTGCAAATTTGCAGAATTTCTGCTTTGCAACTTCCTCGGCAATCTTGAATGCGACAAAAGTATCTAATTTTCCATGTTCTCTCTCAAGCTCAAGTATTCTTTCTGTAATTCCTGAGTTTTCCATCTGTGGATAAACAGCAGAAATCAAACCAACTACTTTTTCAGCAAGGCTTTTTGCAAGAGGAATCTCAACTTTGTCTGCAGGGTCTATGCCCTTTTTTCTTGCTTCCTCTGCAACAGCATAAACTTCTTTTGTCTTTTTCTCAATCAGCTTGAAATAATCTTGTGTTTTCATGTTTTTATCCCTAAATGAGTCACTATCTCTTCCCAGTTCTTTACTTTAGTTATATTTTTATGGGCCTCATATTCCTGATTCCAAGGTTTAGCTAAAAGAAATGTTCTTACCCCATTCTTCGCGCAGTCTAAAGCATAATCTGCATTATCTTCTACCATGGTTTTAACCCCCAATTCTTGGCAGACTTCACCTTTTGTTTTTGATTTTTCCCAAACCCCTTCGGAAAAATGTAAGCTAAAGTTAAAATCTTTAAAAATATTTTTTAGGGTTTGGGCCGTTGTTTTTTTAAATTTTTCTGAGCGGGAGGTTATAAAATAAATTTGATATTTTTTACTTATTTTATTTAAAGCTTCTTCAACCCCTTCCACTAAATCAACATTTCCTAAGTGTTCTGAATTATGTACCTCATGAGCGAGAATTAATGATTCCTCTTTTGAGATATCTGTTAAATCCCAAATTCTATAATTCACCATCTCTTCAAAAGTCATCTTTTTCTTGAATCTCTGATTAAACAATTCTAAATATTTTCTAAAAAACTCAACAACAACCTCGTCAACATCAACCCCAATTTTCATTTTTCCTTTTCTCCTTCAAAATCCAATATCTTGACAGCTCTTGTTTTCAGGTTTACCATAGGAACCTTGCAGAAATCTGGCTTATTGCCCCTTTTGATCTGATTCTCTGTCTCTTTCTCCCAAGTTGAATTAGCAATTAATAAAACTCCATTATAATTTGAGATTGCATACTTATGGAGATGTCCTGAAACAAAAATATCGGGAACTTTTTTTATTACATGATTGTCTGTTTCAGAAGGAAAGAATTGGATAGAAGTATGTGCGGGCGCAAGGTGTCTGTTTTTAAGCAGATAAGCCATTATCTTTTCTGGGGAGTTTACCCCTCCTTCAATTAGACTTGGAATAGTATTCGCATAATAAGGATATGAAAAACCATGGTAGGTCAGAACATCAAAACCAGAAAAGCCATTTCTTGCTCCAATGTTAACATAAGCGGGATTGCAAGTCATTATTACATTTGGCATGTCATAGAGAGCCCATGAGTATTTTTCATCGAGCATTGGCTGCGGCTCCATTAAGCGAACTCCATCATGATTTCCGGGAGAAATGATTATTTTTACGTCTCTTCTGATTCTTCCAAGAATCTTGGCAAGTTCCTTATATTGTTCTTCAATATCTATTATCTCCAAATCCTTTAGCTGTGAAGGATAAGCGCCAACCCCTGAAACCAAATCACCGACAATAAAAAGATATTTTATTTTTCTTGCCTCTATCGAGTGGTTTTTCTCGCTTAAATATTCAATAAATTTTTCAAACTGCTCTTTTAGAAAAAGTTTGCTTCCAAACTGCAAATCTGAGATAAAAACAACACACTCTTCAACAGAAGAGTGTTTTTTCTCAAACAAAGCAACATCTGGAAAAATGATTTTATTTGTGAAAAAAATTTCTCTGTCACCAAATCCAGAGAAACCCATTACAGAATCCAGGGTTATATCTTCTGCTTGCCGGTAAATTTCTTCTTTGTTCTGATTCACGAGAACTCTTATTCTTCCTGTTAAATCTTCAACATCAAATATTATGTTTCTATTCTTAGTTACCATCTTCTCTGTAACCATTCCTATTATTGAAACACTTTGTCTTGTCTTTGAAAGCTTGTTTATTGAAATAGGATTTTCAATGTCCTGTCTTTCCTGTAAAATCTCTCTTATACTTTGAAGCCTTGATCTCAAATTTTTCACAAAATCACCAACTTCTATTTTCTTGCTTAAAGGAGAGGGTTTCGAGATAACTCTTACAGGAGCTTCTGAATCTTCTTTATATTCTAAAATTGTTTTCTTTTCCGGAACAATGGAAGAAATACTTCTTTCTTTTGAAATTTCTATTTGCAGCCCCAATTTTATCTTTAATCTCTCTAGGCTTTTCTGGTTTTTTTGGGGCAGTTCAAGAAAAAATTCCGAAACCTGTTCTTTGTTTTTTTCAAAAAGAGATTTTGTTATCATTCTGCTGTTAGTGTGACTTCTTATCTTTTCTATGATAAGTTTTGCTCCTTCATTATCTACTGTTTCATTAAAAATATTTAAGACCTCTGGATCAAGTAACAATCCCTTTTCAACACAAAATTTTAAGATTTCTCTTGTATCCATTTTTAGGTGTTTTTTATTTTTCTATGGCTTTTTTATTATATTTTTATCTATAATCGAGGGACTCTTTCACTATTTCTTTTGCTTTTTCGACAATCGATTTTGCTATTGCTAATTTGATTTCTCTCATCCGCCCACCACGGCCTTTTGAGACAACACGCACATTTATTATTCCCAGCATATCAAATTCCTGGACAATATCGCTAACTCTTCTCTGGGTTAAAATTTCTGCTTTGTTTTTTCTGCATACTTCCTCATAAAAGTTGTAAACATCTCCCGTGAATACAGGCTTATTGTTGTTTTTTTCAACAAGGGTTATTATCGAATGCAAAACATATTGGAATTGTTTTGGTTCTGTCTTTATGACATCAAGTATCTTGTCCCTTTCTATCTTAGTGTTTGCTTCATCTAAATGCTTCATCAGAATTTTTTTTGAATTGTCTCTTTCTGCTATTTCTCCTGAGATTCTCAATAAATCAAGCGCCCTTCTGGCATCACCATGTTCTCTTGCGGCAAATGCAGCACATTTCGCAATCACACCTTCCTGAACAGTCTTGTCTTTGAAGGCTCGCCCTGATCTTTGATTAAGAATTTCTTGTAATTGGATGGCATTATAAGGAGGAAAAACAATCTCTTCCTCTGAAAGAGAGCTTCTTACTCTTGGATCCAAACCATCAAGAAAAGTCAGATCATTGCTTATTCCGACAAGGCAAATTTGCGTCTTTGATAGTTCTGTGTTTAATCTTGTCAGGTTATAAAGAAAATCGCTTGAAATTTTTTTGACTGCCTGATCAATCTCATCGAGTATAAGCACAAGAAACTGCTTCTCACTATCTATCAATTCAATAAATTTATTATAAACAGTTTCTGTTGGCAGGCCTGTATTGGGTACTTTTCCTCCTAGTTTCTTTATCAGCTCGGCGAGTATTCTGTATTCTGTATCTGAAACTTTTTTCAGTTTGCAGTTAAGATATTCAATTTTTAAGGTGAATCCATCATCTTTCTTTACTCTTTTGAGAAGCTCGTCTTTCACATACATAACAGAAAGTGTTTTGCCGCTTCCGGTCTTCCCGTAAAGAAAAAGGTTGCTTGTCTTCTCCCCCCTGAGTACGGGTGCAAGAATTGATGCTATCTGTTTTATCTGCTCTTCTCTATGAGGAATCTCTTCGGGCCTGTAATTTGACTGCAGCACAAATTTGTCTTTAAATATTTGGTTGCCATCAAAAGACTCAAAAATTTTGTCCAGTTCTGATTTCATTTTTTTGCTCTTCTGTTTTTTCCACACACGTCTGTTTCCCATGGAAATCCTTCTTCTTGAAAAAACAGTAACGGCAAAAATTTTATGATTTATATAAAGACTTATAACCACTAACAAAGAAGAACACCATAATTTCTTATGGAAACTGTTTTTTTCTTTATTTTTCTTCTTTTATTATATAATATATATAATATATAATATAAATTTTTTTAAAATAATATATAATATAAAAAACTCAAAAATTTCTTTTTAAATACTTCTACAGGAAATCAGGGGGTGTGTATGCATGCACACTTTTATTTAAATTAATCTAAAAAATATTAAGATAAAATGAAACAAGAACCTATGAAAAAGCTAGAAAAGAAGAGAAACCATATACAGCAAAATCTATTTAGATTTACAGAAAAGTTTATATATTATTTCTTTGTCAGTTTTACATGCAAGGAGACAAGAATCCATTCACCTCTGTTCTAGGAAAGATGATAGTAACAAAAGAAGGAAAAAGACTTGGTTTTGTAAAAGACATAACTTTTGAGACAAGATCTGGAGAACTTATAAGCGTTGTTGTTAAAGACGCAACACCCTATACAAGGAACCTCAATCTTGAAAAAACATCTTCCAACGAACTTCTTGTTCCCCATAATTCAATAATAGCGATAGGCGACTTTGTCATAGTCTCTGAAGAAGACCTCATTTAAAGAGAATTTTTTATCCTAACTTAAAATCCTTTTAATCCTTTATTTATAGCAGACAAATGTTTAAAAATCCTTTTCTCTGTAAACTATCATGAGGGTAATTGGCTTTAGTTTTGATAGAATAAATGTTGAAAGATTGAAAGACAATCCACGGGAGATAAAGATAAATACAAATATCGACATCTCAGAGATAAAAGAGATAAAAACAGATATATTAAAAACAAAAGAGAATATTCTCAAAGTAGTATTTTCATATATAATTAAATATGAACCCGGATTTGCCCATGTGGAATTAAGAGGCCATATTCTCCTTTCAATTGACGAGAAATCGTCTAAGGAAGTTCTGAAAGACTGGAAAAAAAAACTCATGCCCGGAGATTTTAGGACATTCATATTTAATGTTGTCTTGAGAAAATCTTCTATAAAAGCTTTGGCACTTGAAGACGAATTAAGCCTGCCCCTGCATATGCCTCTTCCAAGGATAAAATCCGGAAACGAAAAGTAATTTTTCCCAATTTATTTCTTTAATTTCAAAAGAACTTATTATCACTTAACAGTTTAACCGAATAATTAAATACCTCTTTTTCTTCTAGGATCTCTAATGAATGAAGAAACAAAGATAAAAATGTCTCTTGCTCACAAAGGCAAAAAACTCTCTAAAGAACACAGACAAAAAATAGGAGAAGCGACTCGTAAATGGCATAAAGAATTTGGTTTTTCAGAAGAAACTAGAAAAAAACTTTCTGAAATTAATAAAGGAAAGGTAGTTTCACAGGAGACAAGAGAAAAGATTTCAAGGGCTAACAAAGGACATACCGGCGGATGGAGTAAGGGACTATCAATAGAAGACCCCCGTGTCAGAAAATATGTAGAAAAATCTGCTGAGACAAGAAGAAAACTCTATCAAGAAGGGAAATTAAAACCCTGGAATTTAGGAAAACCATGGTCAGATGAAATAAAAAAGAAAATTTCTGCAAAGAAAAAAGGCAAAAGATATGAAGAAATAATGGACCCTGAAGTGGTTATTAAATTCAAGAAAAGATTATCTGAATTAGGAAAAAACAAATCCGGAAAAAATAATCCAATGTATGGAAGGGTAGGAGATAAAAATCCTCATTTCGGCAAACCTGCAGAACATGGTAAATGTGCTTTAAGAAGAGATTTGGGTCACCCTTGCAGATCAAAATGGGAATCTAATTATGCCCGTTATCTTTTGTGGATTGGTAAAAAATATCTGTATGAACCAAAGACTTTTATAATAATTCTTTATGATGGAAAAAAAGCAACATATACACCTGGCTTTCTCATGGGAAATGAGTGGCATGAATTAAAAGGGTGGGAAGACAGGAGTCAAGTGAAAAAATGGGAATTTTTTAAACAGCAATATCCAAATGAGAAATTTATCTTGATTGATAGAAAGAGATATAAGGAAATTGAAAGAACATATAAATATATAATTCCAAACTGGGAGTTTTAATATGAGTAAATTATCAAAAAGCAAAGAAGAGAAAATTATGGCTAATATAGTAGGGATTTTGTACCAATATTCACCCCAGTCTCTTTTTGTTTCAGAAATAAGCAAACTAGAAGCGCGAGATGAAGAGTTTGTTAAACGGCTTCTCAATCAATTGAAAAGCAAAAACTTAGTTATCGAAATAAAAAAGAACCCAGAAGGCAAGGAATATACTAAAAGGTCAAGATGGACACTCTCAACCTCTGCCTACAAAGCATATAAGGACGCAGAGAGCCACGCAGCTAGATAAAGAAAGATATTGTAATATTATACTAGACTAAGCTAAACTTTTTATATGTCTTGTATTTTGATAAAAGATGGATTTAATAAACAACGATTCTGTAAAAGAAGCTTTCCAGAAAGTAAAAAGAGACATGGATTTCTTAAACAACGAGCTTTTAAGTCTGAAGAGCGAACTGGTCGAAACAAGGCAGGAGATGATGAAGATAGTTAATATTCTTACAGAATTAACCCAAAACATAGTCCAAAACTCCTTAAAAAACCCCCAAGAAATTAGTTCAACACATCCAGCACACCAACACATAAACCAGACATTTCCAACACATAATCCAACACATCCAACACATAATCCAACACATCCAGCACATTTTAATAAGGGAAATAAGCAATTTTCCACTGGAAACGAAGGGGTTCCAACAGACAGACAGACAGACCAACAGACAGACAACAAACCCCAGAAACCCTTGTTTTTACCCTTCAAAATACCTAAATTAATTGAAAACAAGCCAGATTCTATTGATGATGCAGCCAGGATTCTTGATTCTTTAGATAGTTTAAAGAAAGAAATAAGAATTAAATTCAAGCAACTAACAGACCAGGAGATATTGGTTTTTTCAACTCTTTATCAACTAGAAGAAGGCCAAGGCCCTGTCGACTATAAAACTCTTGCAGTAAAGCTTAGTTTGACAGAAAGTTCGATCAGAGATTACATGAGAAGGCTTCTTAAAAAAGGCATCCCCATTGAGAAAAAAAGAATTAATAACAAGCAAATCCTCCTTTCCATCTCTGAAAACCTAAAAAAAGTTGCTTCTTTATCGACGATACTACAATTAAGAGATATCTAAAAACACCTAAAAAGCCGCCCACCGAATAACTCCTAACCACCTAAAACCATCTTATTTTTCAACCCTTTCCCATACAAACCCCTTTAAAACCACATTTACCCACTACATTTTCTCTCTATTTTTGTTTTACCCATTACAAATCCCCAAAAAAATCCCATCTATATAACTCTCACTTTTCCCCTTCTCTCTATTAATTTTCCTTTAAAACTCTTATTTTCCTCAAAAAACCATTAAATATCTATTTGTCTGCCTTTTCCTTTGATTTTGATATCACTTTTACTCTTTTCAGCAATTTTTCCTTCATTTCTTCAGGAACAAAAACCCTCTTTTTCCCATTTTTCTCAACAACTTCCTCTATCAAACCATGACTTTTCTGTTTTATCCGGTTTAAATGTCCCCTGATAGTCGATCTCTCTTTTCCAAGCATAGCTGCAAGATCATCATATCCAAGCCTCAAATCAGAATTTAACAAAACCCATAAGATTGCTCTTTCAGTTACAGAAAATTGATCAAAATTCGGTGTTTGAACACCTGTTTGAACACCTGTTTGAACAGCATAAACACCTGTT
>CAZGUQ010000003.1:38460-41113 GCA_964529375.1 Candidatus Woesearchaeota archaeon | reverse complement strand
CCCCCGCCACTGTATGAACATATTGCTGTTTCTGTTAGTGTTGCTGATGGTGTGACTGTTATTGAAAGAGTCAGAGTTTGAGAATTAGGGTTTGTAGTAGAGCCGTCTGCATCAATAGTAATTGTTCCTGTATAAGTTCCATTTACTTGGTTTGAAGGAACATTTATTGTTACAGTTATATTAGAACTTGTATTTCCTGGAGTCAAACTTGAAGGAAGAGTTCCCACAACAATATTTGAGGAAGCAAGAGTATTAGATCCTGAAACAAAACTTGAAGCAATGGCACTAAAATTAGAGTAGGTTGAGGTAGAATCTGTATTTTCTATAGTAAAAGTAAAGGAATCAGAACTTCCCTGTACAATACTTTCAGAGTGGGTTGCTGGATTTAAAACGATCACAGCACTCCCCAATCCCATTACTAAAACTAGTGCGAGAATTCCGAAGGCAAACAAACCAAATGTTTTTGGATTCATTTTCTTGTGTCATTCCAAAGTTACGAGGGGTTTATAAAGATTTCTGTATTTTTGTATATAGATGTTTTTGTGTGTTTAGAAGAATTTATATAATTTGGGAACTTTAAGAACAATAATAAAATGGTAATTAAGTCTAGAGAAGCTTCTTTTGGGGCATGGGCTTTCCTGATAGGCATAGTGCTGGCAATTCTTCTTGGGATTTTTTCTACAGGATCTACAAATCCTGCTTTTCTTGTTGCACTTATTATTATAGGCTTAGTTGTAGGATATTCTGTGACTGAGAAAGACGTGCAAACCTTTCTTTTTGCCTCTGTAGCAACTTTACTTGCAAGTTTTGCCGGAATTCAGGGATTTGCAGCTAGTTTTTCACTTACAGGAATAACTGTCAGCGGTTTGGGAATAGGCAGAATTATAGCATCTATTCTAAGTGCTTTACTTTATCTCTTTATCCCTGCAACAATAATAGTATCAATAAAGGCTGTTTTCTCAATAGCTAAAGTGTGATGCTATTAATATATATGGTTTTAATGTGAAGATTAGAGTGAATAAAGATAGTTTAATATAAAATAGACGGCTTGGGCATTAATTATATCAAAGAAGTAGGTTAATGCAACAAAAGAGGATATATTACTTAAATGGACTAATTCTATTATTAAAATTGTAGCTGTTTATGATATAATCGCTAACTTTTCTCTTAGAATAATAAATCTTAATCCCAGCGGCTTGTAAACTCTGTTTTTTCCTCTTTTGGCTTTGGCACTGCTTCCTTATGTATCTTTGCAAAAGAAGGGGTGATTATTAATGTATTCTCTCCAAATCCTGCAATATTGCCCTCCATTGCATCTGATGTCTTCTTGATTTTTGAGACAGCTCTTTTCAGTTCAAGAGGGTCTTTCCTTCTCAATGTTCCCATATCAACAACAGCTATAGTATATCCTTCCCTTAGCGAGTTAAGGATATTATTGACTTCTTCATAGTCTTTAAGGGTGAAAAGTTTAACAAAGACTTTCTGCTCAGCCTCTTCTCTCCCCAAATCAATCTCAAGATACTCTTCTCCGGAGTCTATTCCGCCTGAACTTGAGAGCAATTTTTTTATTCTTTCAAAAGCCATGATAAATTTAACTTGCAGATATTTATAAAGATTTCGTAATTATTTTGTACATATCCTTTTTCCGTCGTTGTTTTGATTATTCGGAAAATTCCTGCTGGAACTTTTCAAGCCTTTCTGCAAAAATTTGCTCCTGGCCGTCAAGATGCTTAATTCTGAGGTCGAGGATTTTCTCCTTGCTTGAAAGCTCTTCTTTCATAGATTTTTTGTCTGTCTTAATTATCAGCTGTCCGACAATCTTAAAAATTTCCTCGCCTGATTTTTCCAATTCCTTCAAGGCTGCTTGGGTCTCTCTCCGTTCAATTTGAAATGCCTGTTTTTGAAGAAGAATGTGCTGCAAGTTTTGTTCAATTATTTGGAATTCTCTGATCTTTTGCTCATTTATCTTTTCCGGGCTGTCCATTTTACACTGCCTTCACTCTCTTCACTTTTGTTCGCGGCTTATAAAAGATTTTGCTGCCGCAATTTGGACAGACAAACCTCTTTCCAAGCGCAGTATCCTGGATTTTCCTTTCGCATTTGAAGCATTTGTATGTTGGCATGGTTGTTTTAATATTGTCGCTCTGCGAAATTTATTAAATTATTAATGTAGAAACCCCTTATAAAATTATTGAATAGCAGCATTTTTTCCATTTAAAATTTTTTCCAATTAAATTTTTTAATTCTCATTCTAAATAATAAGTATCACTGGCGAATTTTTTTCCGCATTTTTTTCTTGGACATTTCCATATTCCTTTAGAGAGTCTTTTAACTCCAAGCTTCCCGCAGAAAGGGCATTTTTGTTTCTTTCTCTGCTTTTCCTCAACGGCAATAAGATAAGTTCTTGGTCTTTTTCCGTATCTGGCTCCAAATCTTCCTGCTGATTTTATTTTTTTTAATTTTGATGTCATTTTTGTTTTGGGTTTAAGATATGGGGCTGCCAAGATTTGAACTTGGGTCGAGAGGTCCCAAACCTCTAAGGCTACCAGGCTACCCCACAGCCCCCTCAACAAAAAAGGGTCGTGGAATGTTTATAAATTATTTCTTTTCCTTTTTATCTTTAGCAGGCTTTTCTTTCACAGTTTCTGCTGCT
>CAZGUQ010000003.1:33231-38450 GCA_964529375.1 Candidatus Woesearchaeota archaeon | reverse complement strand
AGGGTACCAGGCTACCCCACAGCCCCATTGTAAAAAGGGGTCGCGGAATGTTTATAAATTATTTCTTTTCTTTGACTCGACGTCGCCACGGCGAGTTTTATTTCTTTTCTTTTTTTGATTTTGCTTCTTTTGTTACTGGTTTTGCTTCTGCCGGCTTGGCTTCTGCGCCTGGTGTTGGAACAGTGCCTTCTGCTGCAGCTACTGGTGCTCCAGGTGTTGTTGTTGCTTTTGCAGCTTCTTCTGCAGCCTTAGCTGCCTCTTCCTGTTGCTTTATCTTCTCCTGTTCTGCTAATACCTTAGCGAAATATTCATCAAGCTGTGCTTTCTTTTCAGCAGGAGTTTCTGTTATTTCTTCAGAAATTTCCCTGTCGAAAATTCCTTGATCTATTTCTTTTTCAATTTCCTTCGGACTTTTACTCTCAATTAATATTCCCAATGTCAGACAGCTACCAACAACTGATTTTACAGCTGCTTTCAGGTTCTTGCTTAACATGTTTGGGAGTTTTGTTTTTGAAACAGAAATTATTTGTTCTATAGAAGCATTTGCAACTTTTGTCTTTTTCTGCAATCCAGAGCCTTTTTCAATTCCCAATTCTTTTTTTAGCAATTCTGAAACAGGAGGCGAGAATACTTTTATTTCAATTTCCTTTGTAGACATATCTACATCAACTTCGACAGGAACTTTCATTCCCTTGAAATTTTTGGTTGCGTCATTGACTTTTTGTATAACTTGTCCTATGTTTATTCCTGCTGGTCCAAGCTTCTGGCTAAGTGCAGGACCCGGCTGCATTTCTCCCCCATCAACTAAAAGTTTAACTTGCATCTTTTTGTCTCCTATTATGAAAATATTCTACAATCATCTTTGGAAGATAATGAAGTTCTCCAGAAAACCAATCTGCCAAGCCCTCTAAAGTCAGTAAAGATCCCAACACCATTGCTGGAATTGTGACAATATCATTATTACTTAAACCATGTCTACTAGTTTCATAGGTTAAAAATCCATAAAAGGCTGTTCTAACTAAACCGTAAGTTCTATCGCTTGCAAGTATTGTCGTTAGATCTTTTAAATTAGGCATCTTCTTCTCCGTTTTCGTCTCTTCTGATTACACGAACATTATCTATTTTTATTGTTACTGGCAATGGAACAACCGCGCCCAAGAGACTTACAACAACTTCTTCTTTCTGTTTGTCAATTCTTAATACTTTCGCTTTTTCTTTCTTGAATGGCTCTGTAATTATTTCAACAATATCTCCTTCCTTGATGGATATTGTTTCAACAGACGGCTCAACCATGTTCTTTATTTCCTCGTAACCAATTGTTTTCCCTATTATGCCTTTGACATATGGAAGATTGAAGACAGATTCTTCTGCGCTTTCCCTGTCTTCTGCCTCAAGAAGAATATAGCCTCTTAGACCATGGGGCCTTAAAACAGCATAGGTATTAAGGGCTTTTTTCTCTGCTCTGTCGGCTATCATATCAATTGCCTTCTCTTCTTTATTCGTCGTGACTTTTATTATAAATATCATTGGTAAGACACCTACGGTTTCTTTAATTCGCAACTTCTCTCGTTGTGAATTTGCAATTTAATTTGTCTCATGAAATTGCTCACCATCAACTTCCCTTAATTTAGTTATCATATTTAGCTCCGTCTATGCCTTAACTTTTTAAGAAATAGACAATATTAGTTAAAGTTTTGGGTTTATAAAACTTTCCGAAAGGAAATTTTATTTTAGAAAAATAACTATTTTCTATTGTAAATTTTTGTTATTCACTTTATCTGAACGGGGGACCATACTGGATTAGAATTATGAAAATAATCCCCAAATAATTTTTTGGGATTTGTTCCGTCAGCGTTCATAAGATAAATATCATTATATTCTAATTCCCCCCTATTTGAAATAAATACAATTTGAGTTCCGTCTCTGGACCAAGAAGGATGAACATCAAGAGCAGGATTATTTGTTAAATTTTTTAAACCGATTCCATCCGAATTTACAACATAAATTTCTTTATTTCCGTTTATAGTGGTCTCAAAAATTACTCTGCTTCCGTCTGGAGACCAATGAGGAAAGTATCCATCTCGGCCCCCAAGTGAAGATCTATTTACTAACACAGATGGCCCTGTCCCGTCAGGGTTGATTATGCAAATACTACAACCATCGTTACTGCCTTGAACAGAGTAGATGATTTTTTTCCCATCTGGAGACCAGCTAGCAAAGTCATGTTGACCATAAGGATAAGGGGTATTTAATTCTTTTTGATTTGTACCATCAGCATTCATGATCCATATACCATCTCCCGTATATTGTGGATATTTAGTCCTCTTATTCGATACAAATAATATTTCTTGACCATCAGGAGACCAATTAGGATATAAGTCACGTTTAGGATTATTGGTTAATCTTTTAATATCAGAACCATCTATATTCGTAGTATAGATCTCTTCATTTCCTTCTTTGTTGGAAACAAAAGTAATTTTAGTCCCATCTGGTGACCAAGATGCATAATCTAAAACTGGTGCGGGGTATGAAGAGTTTGGTATTTTTTCAATATTAGATCCATTTGTATTCATTATGTATAGCCCATTGTAATTTTCTGGATCATATTCTTTCCTGGAATGGAATAGAATTTTTTCATTGGTTTCTGTTCCTCCTTTTTGCGCAAGAAGTTTTTCATATGTGATAACATTTTTCGCGTAAGCTATGGCTTTTTTTCCAAAGACAGGTACCTTTCCGTATGCCCCAATAAATGCGTTCAAGCCACCAAAAAGTTTCCAGTCTCCTGCTGAAGCTGAAAGTCTTAATGTGTTACTTTCACCAGTATATAATCCTGCAACTCCATAAAAGGGTGCCTTGAAAACAGGGCCCACCCCAACAGTAAGATTCCAATCTCCTGTAGCAACAGGATTGGAAAAGCTAAAATTATTTGAAAAATCTGCAGATGCAGTCCATCCGTTTTCATAGCCGATTTTTGTTGTCAGGGTTGCTTCCTGTCTTACGCTTATGCTCAGTGGATTTACTTGCGCTGCACCGATATCTGCTTCAACGGCTAGAATTGGTGTAATAATTACCGGAACAGGAATAAATGTTGGAAGATATCCTATGGTTATTGGAGCGAACTTGTATTCTGCAATTGTCACTTTTCCTAAAGATGAAAAACCAAAGAAATTTGAGCCGACAGTTAAATTCGCAACATCAGTGGTTGTGTTCTGGAAGAGAAGTTTTTCCAATGTAAAATTTTTTATGCTCAGATCAAAATTGAAGCCTGTATTGAATGAAATGTTTCCATCTAGAATTACTTGGTCATAGGTTGTGTTTAAATCTCCGTCCCGGTCATACAAAACCACATTATTCATGCTTATTCCAAATTTAAAGGCATTGTTTAAAGAGGGTGACATAAACATTCCCGGCAAGCCTGAAAACCCCTGAATTTGTGAGGGGGAAAGATCTGTTGTATATGATAAAGAAGCCTGCTTGACTGCCTGTTCCAATGATGCCTGGGTTGTTCCTATTATCTTTTGGTCTGGAGAAACAGTGGACACTAATTTAAGAGCCCCATCGGGAAATTTATCATTTACCAGAGAAGCAATTATATCTCCTGCCACGAAATTCGTTGGATCGGAAAAAGAGATGCTAGAATCCTGGACAGAGACAATACTGTTCACCTGGTCTTTTGTCAAAAGATATGCATTTGAAATATCATTAACTGTTAGATCATATTTTTGTTCTGTAGACAATTTGCCGTCAGAGACTTTTATTTTGATAGGAAAGATTGTGTCTCTTTTAACTTCTGGTGAATTTCCGGTAACAACATTACTGAAAACATATAACCAGGATGGTCCTTCCAGATTATAGTTTAGAACATCTCCATCAGGATCACTTGCCTGAATGCCGCATTCATATCGAGCACGTTCGTTAATTTGTAATAGGCAGCTGGAGATTATTACAGGAGCACGATTTTGCTGTTGTGTTGGGGGTTTTTGTTGTGGCGGTTGTGTTGGTGCTGTGGGTTCTGATCCACAGGATAATAACAAACCTGCAAGCCCTGCATTAATAAATTTTCTCATGCTTGGTTTCATGCCACAATTGTGTGGAAGTGATATTTAAACATTTCTAATGGAATCACTTAAAGAAAAAGATCTTAATTATAATAGATACAAGAAAACCAAGGATTCCGAGTATAAGAACCCCGATTGCAGAAACTTTTGCAACCATCTCGAATTCTTTTCTTGACGGCTTTTTAAGAACAAGCCAGACGCGCTTTGATTTTTCATAAAATGTTTTTAGTTTTCCTGCTAATTCCATGATTTAAAGAAAAGAAAAGAGTTTTTAAAATGTTTTATTGAAGCTGGTCTTCGACATAAACATACCGGTTATTATTTTTATTTCTGTTTGCGAGAAGAGTTGGAAAAGGGTTTTGTGCGACTAAAACTCCTGGAACACCACATCCTTCTCCTTCTTCTTTGATTGCAAGATGCAAGTGGTCTTTAAGTCTTGTAGAAATAGCATTTCCTGTTTTTCCAACAGTCCCGATAAGAGTTCCTCCAGCAATTACATCTCCTGTATTTACATAAACATCTTTCAGATGAGCCATAAGATAATACTCTTTATTAGAAGGGTTAAACAAAAGCACGCCATTGCCAGTCAACTTTCCCAATCCACCGTCTGCATTATGCAGACCAATCTTTCTGCTCCATTTGCCCTGCCAGTTGCCCGAAGCAGCTACAACAATCACATTGCCTGGTGAATAAATATTGCTTCCAACAGGTAAAAAAATATCTGATGCTTTGTGCTTTTCTATTCTTCTTCCGAGTCTTGGACGCGGATCATTGAAATTATCTTTTATTTCACCTTTTCCGGATAAAGGGTCATAAAATCCATAAGTTGTGTCAATAGGATGTGATGTAAGATGGCTTAAGGCAATTTGTTCTTTATCATATTGAGTTAATTTTTCTTCCAGATTTTTTCTTTTTGCAACTATTTCTTCCAGTTCTTCTGTTGTCCTCGTATATCTGAATCTTCCTGAATTGTAAAATCTTTGATCGCAATCAAGGTATAATTCCATTACTTCAGAAATAGGCAGTGTAATTTCTTCTCTTTGTACAAGCGGAGAAAAATGATATTCTTTAGTTTCTGGTTTGATGTCTGAAGTAAAAACGGTGACAGACAGGCCAAGAGCATACTTAAGACTTTTTCTAAACGCCATTTTACTCAAAAAA
>CAZGUQ010000003.1:27929-33221 GCA_964529375.1 Candidatus Woesearchaeota archaeon | reverse complement strand
AATTCTATTCCCAACTCTTCCTCAATTTCTTTATGCTTCATGCTTTCAAGAGTTTCTCCTTGCCCGAGTATCTGGGAACTTTTTACTCCAGTAACAATCAACAGAACCCTAATGGATTTCTCCATGTCTGGCGAGATTTGCGCTCCCCATATCAATTTTGCATATGGATTTAGCTTGTTTCCAACTGTTTCTATTATGACTTTGCATTCATCAAGGCTCATACTCGGGCCGCCTACAATATTTACCAAGGCACCGGTGGCATTGGATATATCAACATCAAGAAGAGGGTTTGTTATTGCTTTTTCCACAGCTTCTATAGAACGGTTTGTGCTGTCTGATTCTCCCATGCCAATCAGAGAGACACCGCCATCGACCATGACTGCTTTTACGTCGGCAAAATCAAGATTTCCCAAGCCAGCCACAGTAACCAGCTCTGTTACTCCTTTTACAGCATTTGTGAGAATTTCGTCGGCAATCTTGAATGCAGTATGCAATGGAAGTTCTGGGGCAAGTTCAAGAAGCTTGTCATTTGGAATTACTATAAGAGTGTCAACCACAGCCTCCATTTTTTCCAGGCCATTCATTGCATTTTCAATTCTTTTTTTTCCTTCTATTGTAAATGGCAAAGTAACAACCCCGATAGTCAATGCTCCTTGTTTCTTTGCAAGTGATGCAACAACAGGAGCAGCGCCTGTTCCTGTGCCTCCACCAAGCCCACATGTAATGAAAACCATATCGCTGCCAGATATTTTTTTCTTCACTTCTGATTCTGATTCTTTTGCCGCTTCTTCTCCAACTTTTGGATTGCTTCCTGCGCCAAGCCCCTGAGTAAGCTCACGGCCAATTAAGATTTTCTGGTCTGAATTACAATAAAGAAGGTCTTGGGCGTCTGTATTTATTGCAATAAGTTCGCCGCCTTTTATCCCTATTTCCTTCATCCTGCTAAGCGAATTTCCGCCTCCGCCTCCAACACCAATCACCTTGATTTTTGCTGATTGCTTTTTCAGGAGTTCTTCAAGTTCCTTGTCAATCTCTTTTACACCTGAAGAAAGTTCTGTTTCATAAACCTCGTCCATTTTTTAAATAATCAAAAGAGATTTATAAGTATTATTGTTCTTTCTTAGCCTCTTCTTCGTTTTTTCTTTCATTGCCTTTTGTTTCTATTTCCTTAACTTCTAAATCAAGATCAATAATTTCCCTGAATTTATCACCAAACAAAGAAACAACTTTTGCAAACTGCTTATCTGCTTCAATTACGAGCTTCTTTTCTTCAACTTTAAAATTAAAATCTCTTCTGAAGAAAAATTCATTAAGGGCTTTTATTTTTTCATTTAAGTCTGAAAGAACACGCAAGACATTTATTTTATAATCAACTGTTTTTCCTGCAAGAACATGATTAAAATCAACCATGACTCTGCCTCCGGAAACAGTAAGTATCTTTCCCATGCGGCCGTCAAAATTCAGGCTTGCTCCAGGCATGGGGTTTATTTTTTGCTCTTGGAAAATCTTCATTGGAATCATCTGAACCAAATCGGGATTTCTATTTCCAAAGGCTTTTTCCGGAGTAAGCTCCAGATCATAAATTTTTCCGGTTTCTTTTCCAATCAGAAAATCGTCAATAGATTCCAAAAACATCCCTTGACCAATACAGAAAATAAACGGCTTTGCTTCTATTGGATGACTATGGTTGTGATGCAGTTTTTCCAGCTCTTCCATTACTGTTGAATCAAAGACTTCTCCGTTTTTAATCCTTCCAGTGAAGTCAATTTCAACAAAATCTTTTTTTTGCAGCATCATTATAATGTTTTAGTAAAAACGTTTATAAATGTATTTCTTTTCGATAAGATATGGTTTTGAAAATCATCAATGCAACAGAGGCGAAACCCGGCACAAACATAATAATCGACGGCGATTCGTATTCTGTGAAAAAAAACGATATAAGCAAAACAGGGAAACACGGCTCCTCAAAATGCAGAATAGAGGCTGCTGGAATAATCAGCGGACAGAAGAAAATAATTGCTGTTCCGGGGCATGAAAGATTTGAAGTTCCTATGATTGACAAAAGAAAAGGGCAGGTGTTATCTTTAGGTGACAGAGCCAGCGTCATGGATCTTGAAAGCTTTGAAACTATTGACATGGAAGTTCCTGAAGATATAAAAGAGGAGGTTGAGGCTGGCAGCACAGTGGAATACTGGGATGTTGACGGAAAGAAAGTGATAAAAAGAAAATTGTAAAAAATAAGATGTTAATAGAAGTAAAATCATGTGGTAATCATTGTTCAATAATATTAAATAATGGGTTTTCATATTAACAATAAAAGTATAATAATTTAATAAAAAATGGCAAAAATACTAGAAGCAATGAACAGGCTTTTCAAAAATGTTTTTGTATGCAAAAACTGTCAATCTAAAATAAAGGCAGATCCGCAAAAGATACTCAAGGGAAAAGTAAGATGCAGAAAGTGCGGCAAAAGAGCATTTCGCCCCTTGAAGAGGAAGTAGCTCCAATAAAATGAGTTTTTTGATTTATGATTTGGTTTTTTTGGCAATATTCCTTATATTTTTTTCTGTTTTTCTTTACACTAGAAAACACAATTTGAAACGAGAAGGTTTGCTGTTCCTTTACAGGACACAATGGGGAGTAAGATTAATCAATTATTTTGGGAAGAGATACAAAAAAACTCTCAGTGTTTTAAGCTGGTTTTCCATAATTTCCGGATATTTGCTTATGACGGGTGTTTTGTATCTTATTTATAACGTGCTTAAGATATATATTTTCAGTCCTGCAATAGTCCAGGCTATAAAAGTACCTCCCATAATACCCCTTGTTCCTTATCTGCCTCAGGTTTTTAAGCTTGAGTTTCTTCCGCCTTTTTATTTTACATACTGGATAGTTATCATTGCAGTAATTGCAATAACTCATGAAATGGCTCATGGTGTTTTCATGAGAAGATATAATATAAGAATAAAATCAACCGGCTTTGCTTTCTTTCCTTATTTTTTCCCGATATTTCCAGCAGCATTTGTGGAGCAGGATGAGAAAAGCATGGAAAAATCAGGGAAATTCCAGCAACTTGCAACTCTTGCAGCAGGAACATTTGCAAACGTTGTTACTGCAGCTTTATTTCTTTTGATTTTATTCGGATTTTTTTCTCTTGCTTTCGCACCGGCGGGAGTTATTTTCGATAGCTACGCAACATCAACAATAGCCATTTCTGGAATTTCTATGATTAATGGCGTTCCAGTAAGCAACGCCACCTATGAAAAAATTGCAGGTTTCTCTTCTGAAGAAGGACTTAATGAAATAGTTGCGGACAATCAGAATTATCTTATGACAAAAAAAATGCTTGAAGACCAGGCAGAAAATGAAGGGGTCATTATTATATATAATAGCGCCCCTGCAATAAGGCAAAATCTAAGCAGTATAATAACTGAAATTAACGGAATAAAAATTAACAGCATAGAAAAAATTCAGGAAGAGCTTGCAAAATACAAGCCAGGAGATAATATAACAATAAAAACAAAAATAGAATCTGGATTTTCAGATACAAAATTGACGCTTTATGATAATCCAAGAAGACCGGGAATTGCCTGGCTTGGCATTGGCTTTTTTTCAAGGGAAACAAATAGCATAATAGGAAAAGTAATAAATAATCTGACTTTTAAAGATCCAAATATTTATTACGAACCAAAATTCGACGGAATAAGCGTATTTATCTACAATCTTTTATGGTGGATTGTTCTGATAAGCATCTCTGTGGCTTTAATTAACATGCTTCCTGTTGGAATTTTTGACGGTGGCAGATTCTTTTATCTGACTGTTTTGGGAATTACGGGCAGCGAGAAGATAGCAAAGAGAGCCTTCGCATTCACGACTTATCTTTTCCTCTTTTTGTTGCTTGTTCTTATGGTTTCCTGGGTTTTTAATTTTAGATAGAATTGGAAATAATTAAAGATCGATAACTCCTTCTTTTGTTAAAGCAGCAAATCTTATTCCGACAGGAAGATTCAACAAGGCAGAGATAAGGGCCATATGTTCTTTTCCTTCTCCAGAAGCAACACTAAGGGCGACTTCTGTTCCATTAATTCTCCCCTTGAGTTTTTCTTTAATCTCGTCCCGCAAATCCTTTAATTTCTTGTCTAAATCAACCTGAATAAATTCAAAATCTTTTTCAGATGTGAATTTTTTTGCGAAATCATTTCCAATAAGAATTATTTTATCCCATTCTCCGTGTTTTATCAAGCCAGATACCTGAGCCCAAGAGCCTTTTCCTGTGGAAAGCAATGCAACGAGTTCCATTTACTGCAAAATCCTCCTTCTTTCTTCATTTCTCTTCTCTTTTAATTGATCCCTGTAAATTAAGATATACCAGTCTAAGGAGTTTCTATCTCTAAAGGACATAACTTGATATCCCTCTTCTTTGACTTTTAATCCTCCTTCTTCTGTTATTTCTAATAATGCCGCAATTCTTTTATTTCCTGTTAGAACTTCCAGTTTGCCATCTGCGGTTCTAATAGAGGCAATTTGGTCGTCTGACTTTTTTTTAATAGCATAATATCTCTCCTTCATTTTAAGAAAAATTCTCACTCATTTATAAAAATTGTTGTGATAAGATTTATAAACTGGTTTTATCTTGAAAAATTGCCGATTGAACCATATCGTTGACACATAAGTTCTAGGGTGTTGGCGCATAAAATGGGAGGCGGGTAATTTCACGAGGAGTAATTTAAATTACTCATAATAGAACGAAATTGGGAGTAATTGAATGGAACTTGAAGCAGACATAAAAAAAGCCTTAGAAGAATTAAGAAAAAATAAAGAAAGAAAATTTGACCAGACAGTTGACTTAATTATCAATCTGCAAAAATTTGATGCTAAAAAAAATCAGTTAAATCTCTTTGTAAATGTCCCTTTCAAAGTAAAAGATAAGAAAATTTGCGCTTTTCTTGAAACGAAAAATTCCGAGATTGAAACAATAACTCCTAATGATTTCAAAGATTATTCAGATAAAAAAGCTCTTAAAAAACTCGTGAAGAAGTTTGATTTTTTCATTGCTCAGGCAAGCGTGATGCCTAAAATTGCAGCAACTTTTGGAAGAGTTTTGGGTCCGGCTGGAAAAATGCCTTCTCCGCAGCTTGGCATTCTTATGGATGTTAATGATAAAAAATTAGCTCAGAGGATTAAGAAACGTTTTGACCCTAATAATAAGCTTAATCGAGGAGTTATTGTTGATGCTGATGAAAAATTAGGTTTTCCAACAAAGGAAGCTGTTGCTGAGATGATTAAGAAGAT
>CAZGUQ010000003.1:24253-27919 GCA_964529375.1 Candidatus Woesearchaeota archaeon | reverse complement strand
AAATGACAAGGGAATAGAAGAGGTAAAGAAAAAGATCAACAACAGCATCAAGATAAGGATAAAAGAGGCCAGCATAAAGCTTGCAATCGGAAAACAGAGCATGAAAAATGAGGAAATAGCAGAGAATGTTGTTACTGTTTACAATGCAATCCTTAAAAACCTCCCTAAAGAAAAAGATAACATAAAAAATCTTGAATTGAAATTCACAATGACTAAACCTCAAAAGATAAAGACAAGATAAAAAATAAAACAAAACAAATGAAACAAAAATCTAAAAAGGGCAAGGAAGCACACGTGTCTGAAAAAAAGAAAACACTAGTATCAGAACTGGAAAACTTGATAAAAAGCAAGAAGACAATACTTATAGCTTCGATAAAAAGCATACCCGGATCCCAATTCCAAGAGATTGTAAAAAAATTAAGAGGTAAGGCTATAGTCAAGGTTCTTAAAAAAGGCATAATGTTAAGAGCAATTGACGGCTCTGGCTTGATTGAAGTAAAAAAGCTGAAAGAACAGGTAAAAGAGAGCACTGCAATACTTTTCTCTGATATAGATTCGTTTGATCTTGCTGCAGAATTGATAAGCAAGAGAAGTCCTTCAAAGGCAAAGTCAGGACAGATAGCGCAATCAGACATCGAGATTCCTTCAGGGCCGACAGACCTTGTTCCGGGTCCGGCTATATCTGAGCTTGGTGCTTTAGGAATTCAGATTCAAATAGAAAAGGGAAAAATAACAATAAAAGAGCCGAAAGTAATAGCAAAAACCGGCGAAAAAATATCCAAAACAGCAGCAGAAATGATGACTAAACTCGGGATAAAGCCTTTTTCTGTCGGATTTATGCCCCTAGCTGCTTTTGATGCAACAGAGGGAAAAATTTATTTTGATATCCAAATAGACAAGGAAAAAACAGCAAAGGATTTAAAGGAATCTTTTTCCAAAGCTCTTGGTTTTGCTGTCAGCGTCTCTTACGCTTCAGAAGACACAATAAAATTCCTTATACAAAAAGCAGGAAGACAGGAAATGGCATTGGAAAAAATTGCTGTTGGTGCGAATGAAAGTAGAGATGTTAATGAAAAAAAAGAAGGTATAAAAGAGGTATATATTCAAAAATCTGAAAGTATTAATGGAAGTTCTCAAGAATCAAATATTCAAAGCAAAACTCAAGAGGAAATAAAAAATGAATGAAAGAATTGAATATGCACTCTCACAAAAAGATTTTGTTGATCAAGAATTTGGAAGCCTTGGATATGACGGCATAGTTCATGCCAGGCATGAAGGAGGAATTATAATAAGGGCACATAGCAGGGAAGAAACTATTTATACAGCTTTAGCAGAGAATGTTCAAAATTTAAATCTCAGGAAAATCAAAAATGATTTTACTATCAAATAAATTTTACAGGGAGGAAAAATAAATGGAGTATATATACGCGGCACTTTTGCTGCACAAACTCGGGAAAGAAGTCAACAGCGAACATTTGCATAAAGTGGTTGCTGCTGCCGGAATGGAGCCAGACGAATCAAAGGTCAAGTCTCTGGTTGCAAGCCTCAAGGGCGTTGACATAGCAAAAGAGCTTGAATCTGCGGCATTGGTTTCAGCAGCTCCTGCGCACGCACATGGAGCAGCAGGACATGAAGAGAAGAAAGAAGAAAAACCAAAGGAAGAAAAGAAAGCAGCTGCTGCAGAGGGCTTGAGCGCATTGTTCGGCTGAGCGCTCTTCGGATAAATTTTATCTTATCTTTTAGTCTGAAGAGCTTTTCCTAGTTGGCAAGAGATTTCTAAAAAAAGTTTTAATGAAAAAGCTTAAGGTTATAGTGTGTTCTAATCGCAACTTATAATTAACAGATTGGCATCGCTTTTTACATTAACAAAGTTTTTTATTAATTTCAACAATAAGCTTTTATATTTAAAATATCTTTATTACGAATATGGAAAAGAAGGCCATTTTCGGCGGATTGTCTCTGCTGTCTTTTGTGGCGATTCTCTTTGCTCCGGCAGATTCCAAATTATGGGTTTATTTTCTGATGGTAGGCTTGATTTTTGGGATTCTATGGTTCAAGAGTTAAGTCTTTATTCTGTTCTTTTATTGAATATTTAAGCCTGCGTAGCTCAGTTGGTTAGAGTACCGCTTTCGTAAAGCGGGGGTCGGGGGTTCAACTCCCTCCGCAGGCTTTGAACAAATATTTTTAAATTGTCAAAACTAGAGAAAGTTTATGGAAGGTATTGTAAGGATTGTACATCAGCATGAACGTGATTTACGAGAAGTTCTTCATCCAAAAGTAATCAAAGAATTGCCCACAGCTGAAGAAGTCATGAAAATGTTCAAGAGATTTATCGTAAATGCTTGTTCTTTAGACGGCTCTGATGTAAGGCTGGGTTATTTTTTCTCAAGCCGTAAAAGATATGGGGAAGATAGAGATTATAGCACTAGAAGAAGCTGGTCTATTATATCATATCCTCTCGAGGGAAGAGCAAAATTCATGGTAAATAATAGGTTATTGAATTGGAGAAAGGCACATGATCAATGGGGACTAAACTGGTATTTTGGGGAAGATAAAAATATGGACCCTTTATTTTTTATTAGACTTCCTCGGCAAAATATGTGTTTTGCCACTGAAAATTGCATGTTTTTGTTTAGTGGGAATCCTTCGGATGAAAGATATCTTGAAGAGGTCACGAGGCAATCAAGGGTACCTTGTCTTCCTCATCCTTATCAAAATTACAAAAGGGCAATAGAACAGCAATCTTTAAAACTTCTTAAACAATTGCTTGGATAAGCCTCCGTCGCATAATGGTATTGCATCCGCCTTGAGAGCGGAGCCCTATGGGCCTCCAGGTTCGATTCCTGGCGGGGGCGTTTCTTTCATAAAGTTTAAAAAGTGGTTATCGATTTGTTTTTTAAGTTAAAATGACATTTATAGATGACACTGAAAATTCATTAGAGCGTTTATTCAAAGATAAACCCGATGCTATTGCAGATGTCCCTTGTTTTAATATGAAGAATTATGAAGGTTTAAGAGAAAGACTTAATGGAAAATACGATATAAGTGAACCGAATGCAGACGATTTTCATATGGTTACTGTAAGAAGAAGGGCTTAATTTTTTATTTAGGTGGGAACCGAACACTTTTGTTCTATGTTTGGCGGGGGTGTGGTTCTTTTGTATTACTCTTAAGTTAATACAATACCACAAAGTTTATAAATAATTATTTTAATGAAAGGGTTATGGAAACATTGGAACAAACTTTAAGTCTTTCCGACTTAAATGATCTTATAAGAAAATCTTTTGGAAAAAGATGTGGATGTAATTATACATTAAGATTGGATGTACCTATTAATGCTAGAGGATATTTTGAGGTAAATCATCCTGCACAAATAGCTGAAATAGGATTATTTGAGCGGGGTTTAGGATGGATTGGTGACGAAAATATTCAGGGTCCAAAAGATGGTTCAGTTATTACAGTTTTCCCGAAGTATGCAAAGAAAGCTCGAAAATATGCTTTATTATATAAAGAAAGAACTGGAAGAGATGCAAGTGTACGCATTACTACACGAGAATAATCTTCTTAAACCCCCTAACTGTAACACTTTTAATAGGGGCTTGGCGGGGGCGTTTTAGGAAAAATAGTTAAAGAAATAAAATTTCTACACAAATTGAATTATATTTT
>CAZGUQ010000003.1:0-24243 GCA_964529375.1 Candidatus Woesearchaeota archaeon | reverse complement strand
AGGTAAAAAATGGGTGATATAAGGGGGTTTTCTCTTTTGGGATTAGCTTTTGCTATATCTATTTTTTCATTTTCTTTTATATCTTCAACAACTTATATAACAGATGTTTATTTCACAGTCCCTTCATCGGTTTATACTGCAAATGAAACAATCTCATTCAGGGGTTTTGCTTATCAGGCGAATTATTCAAACAGCGGAACTTTGCTCAATGCATCTTCTGCTCTGGCAAACGCTACTGTAAACTTAAGTATAATGTATTCCAACAGAACTCTTTATAGAACATATAATCTTACAACAGATTCAAACGGGAGTTTTTATTCAAAAAACAATTTCAGGTCAAGCGCACTGGAAGTAAATGCCCCTCTCGTTGCTGGCACCTATATATTGCAGGCAAATCACACAGATTTAAATTCAAATGTTTCTTCCCCGGAAGTGGGAGTAATTGTTATAAATGCAATCGCTGATTTTTTAAGGGTAAGTACTGAAAAGGCAAAGTATGTCTCTGGAGACACAATAAAAATTAATGCCGAAGCGGTAAAAAATATAGGAGACAGGGAAATCTATGTATCAAACTTTTCTGTTTCTGGCAGCTTTAGAAATGCTTCAACAAAAGAGGCTATCAGCGGAAAAACATTTAATTGCACAACAGGGAGTAATGGGAAATGCACTGCAAATCTTAGTTCTCCTTCTGTTGGGGAGTATTTTGTTGAAATAGAAGATTTCAAATCTTTTAGTTCTTTTTCTGTTGTTCCATTTTCTTTCAATCTTTATATGAAGGATGAACTTGGAAAAAGCCTGAAAAATGTTTTTACTTCCAGTGAACAAGTAAGTGTTGAAGTTAGGATAAACAATGTTTCTTCCGGCACATACACTTTCTCTGGATATATCCAGGACTCTTCCGGAAATAATGTCAAGGCAATAACCTCAAAGACATTAAATTCAACAAACTCTTTCACAAATAAGTTTACGTTTTCGCTTTCAGGATTCAGTCAAGGCTCTTATACTACTTATATAACAATTTTAAATTCTGCAAACAGCGACAGCACAGAATCCATAACTTCCTTCAAAGTAGAAGACTGGACACTTTCGTTAAACAAAAAAACGACTGGCTCTGGATTTGAGTATGAATATAGCACTTTCGCAAATAAAACATTAAAATTGGAATCTTTTCCAAAATATAGGGCAAATGGTTCTGTAATCAACAACACAGGAAATTTTTCAATTTATTTGAAGGATGAATTAGATAACTCTATTCTTGCAATAACAAATGTATCATGGAATTCCAGCTGCGAAGATGATGGTTGTTATGAAATTAATTTCACATCCCCTAATAATGCCGGAGAATACTTTCTTGATGTGAATTATACTTTGAGTGGCGTCAGCCGCGTTGTAATACAAAGAATAAATGTCGTTACTTCTGTAATGTCAGCTCAATCGGTTAACAGAGACGGTGATATCAAAGAATTATTTGGAACAAATGAGTATATTTTCATATCTTTAAGCGGATATAATTCAACAAGCTCTTCAATTAATTTTTCAGATGTAGATATTTTTTCTGTAACTTACATGAACGGAACAGAATTTCCTTACAATGAAGCCTCAAATTTTGAAGCTGTCAATCTTTCTAATTACAGTGATTTAAAATGGGCATGGAATTCAACTCTTCAGAGATTAAAATTAAATGTTCCAAAATTTGGGGGGCTATATGATGTTTATCTTTTTGCGGATAATCAAACAGTTGGAGCAAATGCAAGATTTACTGTTAATCCTTATGACACTTGTATGGTCCCAAAAAATTCCAGAGACTCAAATTATTATGCATGGCAATTCAAAACAACAGATACTGCTTATTTTGATATATTAGTTACGCAAGCAAATAATCCTTCGGGAAGGGCAACTGCAGAAAACGGTTCAAATAGCAGCGGCGGCAGTTATTATGGGATAGGTACCGGATGCACCGCAGACACCACAAAACAAGCCCTGACAAATGCAACAATTACAGTTATGGAAGTAAAAAATGCAGAATCAGGAGTAATACAAAATCTTAATACAACAGCATCTGTATGCGGAGCTTCAGGAAACACTTCAGGTGGGTATGTCTGTGAAGTCAAGCCCCTCACAAAATGGAGTGGAGGAACAAATGTTGTTAAATTTAAAATCACGGCACAAGACGGCACCGAAGATATAGCATACAGCAGATTTGAGTCAAGAGCTTTTTATCTCTATGGCTGGAGTTCATCATGGCAAAATAACCCTTCAAGCAACATTACCTTGAATTTTAACATATATGAAGCTGGAAATAGTTGGTGGTATAGCGGTTCTGGAGGAGGAGGTGTTAATGGAACAGTAACTTTACAAAAAATAGAATACCAAGGCTCTGATGGAGACTGGATATGGCCGCCAATAAATTATAATTACAGTGTTTCCGAGGTTCCTTCAGTTAGTGTTTCCTCAACAACTTCATATTCAAATGGAGGGCAGATGAATCTAAATGTGTCAAATGCTCTGGGAGGCGTTTGGAAAACAGGTTATTATAGGGCAATTTTTTATGCAAATACAACTTCAGGGGATTCAGATTATGGTTATGCATGGTTTGGAATAAAACTTTGGGAAACCTACGGACAGTCTGTTGATTGCACTAATGCAACTTGTAATTACAAAAGCTATTCCAATACAAGGGAAAATATAACCTTATATGTTTCTATAAATAAAGCTGGGCAAAATTGGTGGAATTGGGGTAGTTCTGGACAAAATTTAGAGAGTAATGTTACAGTTTCTGTTAAAAAAATATCAAATTGCAAAACATGGCCATGCAAAGAACTAAATTCAAGCCAATACACTTCATCAAGCATAACTGTAAATCAATCAAGTCCTTATTATGGAAATGCAAATTTAAGTGCAGCTACGCCCTACCTAATACAAATAAACTCAACCCAAGGAAGATGGGATCCTGGCTGGTATCAAATTGCTTTAAATGTTGCGGGCGACAATAATAAAACAGACACTGGTTCTGGCTGGTTTAATGCTATTGCATTTTATATTGAAACACAGTCGGTAAATGCAAATGGCTCTTCTTATATATATACAATAAAAACCGGAGACACAGCATACTTTAATATCTCGACAACAAAGAATTATAAATGGTATACGGGAAGTTCAAGATATGTTGAATCTGACTATATAAATGCAACCGTCGTTAGTGTCGTTTTAAGAACATGGGACCAAAATACTTATCAGTCAAGAGAATATAATTCAACCAACAATTTAACTGTAGCTCCTCTGAATTTTAGCGGAATAGGAATTTTAAATGTTAGTTTTTATAATGGAACCACAAATACCAATTGGCCAGCTGGTTGGTATTGGGGAGAATTAACAATGAATAATTCTGATGGAGAAAAATCGACAGGATGGCTATGGTTTGAAGCCAAGCCATTTAGAGTTCAGCTAAGTAATTATAACTACACAATTGGAATAAGTCAATGCATGAATGCGACATTGGGAATTTATGAGCCAGAGTGGTCTAATAATCAACTGGCAGGAGGGAATTATTCTGTTTTAAGTATTTATGAGGATATCTGGAATGGACTTTCATATAATAGAGTAACTTACAACAGCTCTAACACAAGTAGCTTTAACACACAACAAAATGTCTCAATATGCCCGCAAAATAATGATTGGGGAACTGGAAGCTGGGGAGGATATCATTATCTTAATATTATAGTTACTAATAATTCTCAGGAAAATCAAACCGGGTGGCTATCATTCAGATCTGTTCCATTTATAGTGTCTTGGAGCAGCGCCATAATATCTTCTTTAAGCAGTCCTGCGCGTGTGCGTGCAACAGTTACCACCCCAGCAGGAAGTTCTACTTCTGGAAATCTGACAAAGTTATATCAGTGGAGATATGACAACAATCAAAATACAAAAGAAGAGTATATTTTCTCTATAGGTAACTCAAGTGTTGGATTTTGTTATTCAAATGTATCATCAAGCGGCTGCACAATAAGCGGAGCCCAAAATGTAACAATATTTCCTTCTTCTGGTGGATGGAGAAATGGATATAATTATGTTTATGGCGAATGGACAAAAAATGATTCAACTACAAAAGTAGAAGACTGGAACGGAATTTATTTTAACATATAGCAAAATGAAAATGAAAATTTTAATCTATGTTTTGTTTTTGTCATTGTTTCTTTTTAGTATTAACTTAGTTAATGCTGCAGCTGATTTTCAAGTTACCGGATTTTCATGCTCCCCATCAGAAGTAGCAGTGAATACCCTTTTCTCCTGTACAGCGACAATAAAGAATAATGGAGATTCTTCAGGAAGTGTTAGCATTGCAACACTTTATCCTGGTGGATCAAACTGGCTTGAAGATTCAACATATCCACAATCTTCTGGAGAGAGCGTTAATCCTGGAAGCTCCATGGAGGTTACTTTTTCAGGATTAAGAGCAATAGCCTCGGGAAACAATGGTTTTTCAAAGATAATGCTTGATTCTGTAACAGATACGTATGTTGCAGACACAACAGTCAATATTATTAATGTAGCTGTAACAGTTTCAAATTCAGAGTCAAGTGCTGCAGTTGGAGATGAAGTTACTGCAACAGCTGAAGTAACTGCCGGTGGTAATATTGATATTTCTCTTAGTTATGCCACTGTTTCTGGAGGATGTAGTATTGGAAATCAAGATAGCACAAAAAGTATTACCGGAATGACTGACGGAAGCAAGCAATCAAGAACATGGGATGTTACACAAACTTCCTCCGGAAACTGCAGATTTAGAATAACTGCTTCTGCAACAGGAAGTAGCGGAATTGCCACAACAGATGATTCAACAACAACTACAATTACCTGCACTAACTGCCCTTCTGATTCCGGCGGTGGTTCTGGCTCTGGTGGAGGCGGGGATACGGGAGTAGCAACAGATGATTTAATTTCTTTGGAAAGAGAAATGGCTATTGGAGATATAATACAATTTAAAATCAGCAATAATTCTCATAATATGACTTTATTGGATTTGAATGCGACCTATGCTTTAATTGCGATTGAAAGTGAAAGACAGGAGTTCAACATGCTACTCGGTGAAACTATTAGGATTGATTTAAATGAAGACAATGTCAACGATTTGCTTGTTCAGCTAAAAGCAATTAATGTTCCCACATTAAAGGCAACTTTTTATCTGGAGAATTTGGGAACATCGGGCAGTGGGGGAGAACCAGAAAACGAAACCGAAAAAGAAACAGAAGGCGGCGTTTTTGGTATAGAAAACATAAAGAATTTACCAAAATCTAAAATTCTTATAATCATCATTGTTCTTATAGCAATTCCGCTTATTATCTGGGGCCTGCATAAACTTATTGAAGAAATAAAATTCAGGGATCTTGCCTCAAGAATAAAAGTAAAGTCATTTACTCCAAGGAAGAAATAAGATTTTTAATTTTCTATTGTATTACTTTTTATAGGGGCTTGGCGGAGTAATAACTTTTTGATTAAATCCTACGCCTCGAAACTTTTTTCGCTTTTGATTTCCTTGCCGTCGGCATTGATAATTCTTATTATCTTGCCTTTTCGTCTTGCCATTTCGCGGATTTTGGCATAGTCTTTTTCATTTGTCTTTGGCAGAACAATCTCTGTAATTATATATCTGTGCTCAATGCCTGCTTTTTTGCATTCTGGCAAATCCCAGAAAAAATCCTCTTTTGCTGCATGATAGTATTTTCCATCAAGTTCAAGCTGGCAGAATTTGTCATCTACCTTGTCTTCCGATTTTCCCGGCTTTGGAAGCTTGTCCTTTATCTTTAATTTTATTCCGAGACCATCAATATTTAACAAAGAAAAATAAGATTCCCTTTCCAATTTTGATAATTGATCTTTGCTTAATTCTTGTCTGACAATATTGTTTTGGTAATATAAACCCCCTTTTTTTGTTTCAGAGTTTCCTTTGATTTGGTTTTCAGACATAATATTTGAGATATCTTTCTTGCTTAATATAAATCCCTCTACTGAAAATTTTTCTATAGAAAATTCTTTTCCAAGCCAGGAAACAAAAAGAACAAAATCATTTGCAAATTCAAAGCTGCTTTTTATTTTTATGTTGTTTCTAGTTTTCCAAAGATTTAGAATAGCTCTTCCTCCAAATTCTCCTTTTCCAAAACGGATAAATTGCCTGTGAACAGATTCGTCATTTTTATCGTGAAAAATCTTCCATATGAAATTCATGAAGTCTTATCATCACAAACCTTTATAAATTTTAACTGCATTCCTTACAAATGGTTAAAATAGATGAGGAATACTTCGGAAAAATAATGACTTCAATCATCCTTGTATTTCTTATAATAATCTCTTTTCTTCTTCTGAAACCCATCCTTCTTTCAATAATTTCTGGCCTGCTTCTTGCCTTCATTTTTACCCCCATTTATAATTGGCTTTATAAAAAAACAAAATCCAAAAACTTGTCGGCATCTATAATAATAGTCCTGCTTTTTCTTGTTATTTTTATTCCCATATGGTTTTTGACACCAATTCTTATAGATCAGTCTTTCAAGATACTCCAAGCAACAATACAAATAGATCTTATTACTCCGTTGAAAAATTTATTTCCGGGCTTTTTTTCTTCTCAGCAGATGACAACACAAATAAGCTCTGTCCTATCTTCTTTCACTACAAAAATTGCAGATTCTATAACAGGTTCTCTTACAAACGTGCTTCTGGATTTCCCAACATTATCTCTGCATTTTCTCGTTGTTCTTTTCACTTTCTTCTTCGTCATGAGGGACCAGGAGCATTTTTTTGATTACATAAAAAGTCTTCTTCCATTCCCGAAAGAAGTTGAAAATAAACTCTTCCAGTATTCTTCAGAGATAACAAAATCTGTCCTATACGGCCAGGTTGTGATAGGAATAATACAAGGGATCTTGGCTGGAATAGGATTCCTTATTTTTGGAGTTCCTAATGCAATATTTTTGATGCTTATCTCAATTCTTGCCGGAATTTTTCCTATAATAGGCACAGCCATAATCTGGGTGCCTGTGGCAATATTCATGTTTATAGCAGGAAACAACTTTGCAGGCTGGGGTGTTGTTGTTTTCGGAACACTCTCCTCAACAATAGATAATTTCCTGAGGCCAATTTTTGTTTCAAAAATGACAAAGATGCATTCTGCAGTTGTTTTAATATCTATGATAGGTGGCTTGTTTTTCTTCGGACTTATTGGATTTATCCTTGGTCCTTTGATTGTTGCATATCTATTGATAATCCTCGAACTGTACAGAAAAAAACCGCTTTCCGGCCTGATAACACACGAACAGCAAAAAAAGTAAGCCAAATAAATATAAAAACAGATTTCTCTAATTTATAATAGGTAAAAGGGGAAATGGAATTAAAAGTAAAACTTCTGAAATGGTCTGCCGGATTGCCTGTAGCAATGCTGCATAAAAAAACAGCAGAAAAACTTTCTGTCCACCCTGAAGACAGAATAAGCATAAAAACAACAGGCAAAAAAAGAAGAGAGGTTTCAACTCTTATTGACACTATTGAAGAATTCATAAAAGAAGATGAAATTGCAGTTTCCTTTGAGTTAAAAAAATATTCTGATTTTCATAACGGACAGAAAGTTGAGGTAAATCCTTCAAACACTCCCGACAGCCTGAATTTTATTAAAAAAAAGCTAAGCAATAAAGTGCTTACGGAAAAAGAAATAAAATTAATAATAAAAGATGTTATAAATAATTCCCTTTCCGAAGCAGAAATTGCCCTTTTTATCTCTGCAGTTTACAAATACGGAATGAACATAAAAGAGATAATTTATCTTGTAAAATCAATTAAAGAATCTGGTTCCCAATTAAATTTTGATCATGGAAGAATTGTTGCAGACAAGCATTCTGTAGGGGGCATTCCCGGAAACAGGACAACACCAATCGTTGTTTCCATATGTGCTTCAGCAGGGTTGCTTATGCCAAAAAATTCCTCTAGAGCAATAACCAGTGCAGCAGGAACTGCAGATGTAATAGAAACAGTTGCAGAAGTTGATTTTTCAATAAAAGAACTAAAAAAAGTGATAAAAAAAACAAATGCCTGCATGGTATGGGGCGGGGCTTTGGAGATAGTTCCTGCAGATTCCATACTTATTCGCATTGAAAAATCATTGAAAATAGATCCAGAGCCAATGCTTCTTGCATCGATAATGTCAAAAAAACTTGCAGCAGGAAGCAATCATGTAATAATAGATATCCCTTATGGAAAAGGAGCCAAGCACAGCAGGAAAAAAGCCATTGCTCTAAAGAAAAAATTCGAGGTTCTTGGAAAATATTTCAAGATAAAAATAAAGTGCGTTCTTACAGATGGAAGTCAGCCGATTGGAAATGGAATCGGTCCGGCGCTTGAAATGAGGGATATACTAAAAGTTCTTAATGTAAAAGAAAGAAACATCATAAATGCAAAAGATAATGGAAATGGAATGTATCCTGCCGATTTGGAGAAAAAATCTCTTTTTATTGCAGGAGAACTTCTTGAACTTACAGGAAAAGCAGGAAAGGGAAAAGGCATTCAGCTTGCAACAAGAATATTGTATTCTGGAAAAGCATTTGAAAAATTCAGGGAAATAATTGAAGCTCAAAGAGGAAGCCTGAAAAAATTAAAAGAGCAAAGATTCCATCATATAATTCTCTCAAAAAAACCAGGCAAAGTAACCGAAATAAAGAATTCTGAGATATCTTCCCTGGCAAGAATTGCCGGCTGTCCGCTTGACAAATATTCCGGAATATATCTCCATTGTCACAAAGGCCACAAACTCAAAAAAAATCAGAAAATTCTTACAATTTATGCAGAATCAAAATCAAAATTGGCTTCTGCTATAAGATATTACAAGGAAACAAACCCCCTAAGGATAAATTGACGGAAGATAATGTAACTGTATAGATTTTATTTACCCACTGTAAATTGGATAAAGATGTCAAATTAACTGCTAAATTCTTTCATTATATTAGAACACCTTTGTTTCCGCACGTTGTTTTTTACAATAATTATCTTTTTAAACTTCAGAACAATATATTTCTATGAGAGAAAGTGAATATAAGAAGAAATTGATGGATTATCTAAGGAAAAACATGGGAAAAGGCTATGATACAGAATCTTTAAGATGGGCGTTAGTTGATCAAGGATATTCCAGAACCCTTATAGATTCAGCGATTAAAGAAGCAAGTTCTGAACTTTCAAAAGCCCGCGCTGCACAGGAAAAGCCGATGATAACACATGAAATTGTGGCAGATGAACCAGCCTCGCAGAAAAAGTCCTGGTGGAAGAGTTTTTTCGGTTTGGAGTAATTTTTAATACACGCCCCCGCCAGGAATCGAACCTGGAGGCCCATATGGCTCCGCTCTCAAGGCGGATGCAATACCATTATGCGGTGGAAGATTTGCTTATAGATTTCATAGGGAAAATTAATAAAAAAGGTTTAAAAACCCAGATTTCTCACTAGTTGTATTCCAGGGAATAAAATGTTATCCGCAAACACAGAGATAGCAATAAATGGCTACAATAAGAAGACCAAGGAAAGGAAGTTTGCAGTTCTGGCCAAGAAAAAGAGCCAGGAAGTTTTTGCCTAGAGTTAACTGGAGTGCTGTCAACGGTAATTCTGTAAAAAATCTTAAGGGATTTATCTGCTATAAGGTTGGAATGGCTTCTGCTTTTGTTAAGGACAATACAGAACATTCTATGACAAAAGGCAAAAAAATTGTAATATCTGCAACAATTTTGGAATGTCCCCCTATGAGAATTTTCTCTGTAAGATTTTATAAAAATGGGCAGGTAACAGGGGAGGTTTTGGCTGAAAATCTTGATAAAGATCTTGTTAGTAGAATAAAAGTTCCAAAGAAGAAGCATAAATTTGAAGATGTAAAAGACTATGATGATTTGGGAATAATATGCTATTCACAGGTAAAAAAAACAGGTTTGAAAAAGACTCCTGATTTGAGCGAAATTGGTTTGCAAGGCAGTATTGAAGAAAAGCTTCTTTTTGCCAGAGAAAATCTTGGAAAAGAAATAAATGTCTCTGATATTTTTGAAAAGGGGAAGGTTGTAGATGTAAGAGGATTGACAAAGGGCCATGGCTTTTCGGGGGCTGTGAAAAGATTTGGCATTACTCTTAGATCCCACAAGGCAGAAAAAGGAAGACGTAGGCCTGGAAGTCTTGGACCATGGCATCCTGCTCGTGTTACATATCTTACGCCGATGGCTGGCCAACTCGGAATGTTTTCAAGAATTTCTTATAACAATCAAATAATTGATCTTGGAAAAGCGAATGGGAAATTCAATGGAATAAAAAATTATGGGAATATCAATACAGATTATATTCTGATACATGGCTCTGTTCAGGGACCTGCAAAAAGGCAGCTGCTCGTGACTGCACCATTAAGAAAGACAAAAAAACAGAAAAAGAAAAACTTTGAATTTTTGGAGTTAAGATGACGGCAATAGAAATATTAATAGAAAAACAGAGAATAAATCTTGATGGAAAAGTTGATCTTAGAAATGTTTTTTTTGAAATAGGTAATAAGGTAAAGAGAAATGGAAAAACAGAATTTGTTACAGAAACAACTGTTAGAGAAACATATGTTGGAGGAAAAAGATTGGTCGGATTTGGGACTATAAGAAGAGAAGAGGATAGAGGAATAGCTGAATCACGTTATAGTGTAAATGAAAAAACTGGACAAGAACATCAAGATTATTCGGGGAGTGTTTATGGAGAGGAACACCCTCCCTTTCATGCTTCAGAGAGATATTCTAAATTAAATTCTCTTCTAGAATCTTTTGAAAAATGAAAACATCAGTTTTTGACATTCATGGAAAGAAAGCAAAAGAGATAGAAGTCCCTGGCTTTTTTTCACAGCCAATTAGAGAGGATTTAATATCCAAGATCATAGAAAACAAAAAAACAATGCAGCCCTACTCTCCTAGTCTAGTTGCAGGAAAACAACATGCTGCCTCTGGAAAGATAGTCCACAGAAGACATGTTTGGAGAAGTGGTTACGGGCGCGGAATTTCAAGAATTCCAAGGAAAATAATCTCAAGAAGAGGAAGCCAATTCAACTGGATTGGTGCAGAGGTTTCGTCAACAAGAGGAGGAAGAAGAGCACATCCCCCAAAAGTTGCTTCAATGATAAATCCAATAAAAGCAAATAAGAAAGAAGCAAGAGTTGCTTTTGCATCTGCTCTCAGTGCAACTGCTGATAAAAAACAGGTTTCTTTAAGATACAAAAGGCTTGAGGAAAACGAAATAAAGGAACTTCCAATAATTGTTGAATCTGCAATCACAAGACTGAAAACAAAAGAACTTATTAAAAGCATGAGGGAGATATTAGGAGAAAAATTATTCTCTATTTCCCTTGGCAAGAGAGCTGTAAGAAGCGGGAGAGGCAAGGGAAGAGGAAGAAAATACAAGTCTGGAGCAGGAGTCTTGATTGTCGTTGGAAAAAACGAAAAAAATAATGCAGGCATTTTTCATACAAGAAATGCAGAAAATCTCAGCATTTTAGACATTGCTTCCGGAGGACCAGGGAGACTTGTAATTTATACAGAACAAGCAATAAACGATTTGGAAAAGAGATTTGGAGGAAAATAAAGATGATACAAATTAAACCCCTGATAACGGAAAAGGCAGTAATGCTTATAGAAAGAGAGAATGTTCTTACGTTCAGAACAGAAAAAAATACAAACAAAGCAGAGATAAAAAAAGAAATTGAATCCTTGTTCTCTGTTAAAATCGGCAAAATAAGAGTTCTAGTTAGAGGAAACCATAAATATTTTTACGTAAAATTAAAGAAAGATTTTCCTGCCATAGATGTGGCAACGAAAATAGGAATGATGTAAAATGACAGAAGAAGCAACTATTGAGGGAAAGATAAGATATAGCAAGGATGCTTTAATTTCAATTAGGGATCTTGCTAATGAAAATCCTTTTGGTAAAACTTCTATAATGAATATAATTGGTGATTTAAAATTAGGGGGTAATGATGAATATTTGCATGTAACTTATACTGGCAGAAAAGATATTGCAAGGAGACTTGAAATTTATATGGGGATGGTAAATTACGACGGAAGTCACGAAGCCATGATGGCAGCATTGGAATTCAAAAAAAATAAAAGAGGGGAAAATTAAAATGGGTAAAAGAATAATTTCTCAGGCAAGGGGGCATGGAAGCTTTACTTACAGAGTTAAAAGAAGAGCATTCAAGATAAGGCTAAAATATCCCTTAAATCTTTCAGGAGAGGGAATAGTTGTAAGAGTGGTAAATTCTCCTGCTCATACAGCCCCTATAGCAAAAATAAAATACAACCAGGGGATCTTTTTCATGCCTGCATTCAAAGGAATGGCTGAGGGGCAAAAAATAACATTTTCTCTGGGGCAATCTAAGCCACAAGAGGGCAGCGTTCTTATGCTAAAAAATATTCCATTGAAAACGCCGGTTTACAATATAGAGGCAAGACCTGGCGACGGTGGTGTTTTTATAAGAACAGGGGGAAGCTCGGGAACTATTGAAAGAATTTCAGATACAGGAGTATTTGTTACGATGCCTTCAAGAAAAGAAAAAGAATTTAATTCAAAATGCAGGGCAACAATAGGAACAATTGCGGGTGGAGGAAGACTTGAAAAACCAATAATGAAAGCAGGGAAAAAATATTTTATTAAAAAATCAAAAGGAAAACTTTGGCCAAGAACATCTGCAGTCAAAATGAATGCTGTTGATCATCCGTTTGGCTCTGGAAGATCTAAAAATCCAAAGAGCAAAGTTCCAAAAAGAAATGCTCCTCCCGGAAAAAAAGTCGGATTGCTAAGAGCAAGAAGGACTGGATATGTAAAATAAAATGAAAAAAAAGAAATTTTTCAAAGATATAAAATCTGGAGATTTTGCATAATGGAAAAAGAAACAACAGAAAACAGCGAAATAAGAAGAAAGGAATTCACATACAAAGGAAAAACAGTTGATGAATTGAAAAAGCTGGATGTCAGGGAATTTTCCAAATACATAAAATCTCGGGCTAGAAGAAGCATTTTAAGGCAATTCCAGAAAATAGAAAGCTTTGTCAGCAGGGCAAAAGAAAAGGCAGCAAATAACAAACTGATAAAGACACATAAGAGGGACCTGATAATTGTTCCAGAAATGGTTGGCATGAAAATAGGCGTGCATGATGGAAGGAATTTTTTCCCTGTTCAAATAACCGGAGAAATGCTTGGCCACAGACTGGGAGAATTTGCAATAACAAGAAGCAAGGTAAAGCACAGCAAGGCTGGAATAGGTGCAACAAAAGGAAGTAAATTCAAGGCTAAAAAATAAAAATGACAGAAGAAGAAACCAAAAAAATGCATAAGAAAAATGAAATTAATGATAAAGATAGCAGCGAACATAAGGCTGATAAACAAAAAGATTCTGGGTTAAAAACCATAACAGAAAAACCTGAGCAAAGCGAAGCTAAATCATCTAATAAAAAACACGCTCAAGAAAAACCAAAAAGAACAGAAGCTTTCGTAAACGCAAAAGACATTCCCATTTCAACAAAACATTCCGCAGCTATCTGTAATTTCATAAAAATGAAGAAAATTTCAAAGGCCATAATAGATTTGGAACAGGTTGCCAGAATAAAAAAAGCTGTTCCGATGAAAGGAGAAATTCCACATAGAAAAGGAAAAATGATGTCTGGAAGATTTCCGCAAAAAGCTGCAAAAGAATTTATTGTCTTGTTAAAAAGCCTTGCTGCAAATGCGAATTATAATGGAATTGAAGATCCGATAGTCACAAAAGCCATTGCTAATATTGGCGCAAGGCCTTTCGGAGGATACGGAGTTAGAAAAAAAAGAACACATATAACACTGGTTGCAAAATCTGTTTCAGGAGGAAAAAAATAAAATGGAAGAAAAAGGCGTTATAAAATTTAAGAAAGAAGAATTTGCCATAAAAGAATATATAAAGAGTTCTCTAGGCAAAGGAAAAATAAGTAGGATAAGGATAGAATACACCCCTGTTGGTGAAAAAATAATAATCTCAACAAACAAGCCCGGATTAATAATTGGACGCGGAGGAGAAAAAATAGATGAATTGACAAGAATCCTCAAAACAAGATTCATCCTTGAAAATCCCCATGTGGAAATTGACGAGATAAAAAAACCAGAATTTGATGCGCAGATTGTTGCAGATGACATTGCCTTAAGTCTTGAACGTTTTGGGCCATTGAAATTCAAGGTTGTTGCATATAGAACCTTACAAAAGATAATAGATGCAGGTGCACTGGGGGCAGAAATAAGGCTTAGTGGAAAGCTGCCTGGTGCAAGAGCGAAAACATGGAGGTTTGCGCAGGGATATCTGAAAAAAACAGGTGATTCTGCACGGGTTGTTGACAGGGCAAAGGCGGTTGCACAAACAAAACCCGGAACAGTTGGAGTAAAAGTAAGTGTCCTTGCTCCTGATGCTATATTGACAGACAAAATAAATATTGATGAGGAATTTTTGAAAAAAATAAAGGAGAATATAGAGCAAAAACCAGAAGAAAAAGAAATCAAGAAAAAAAACAAAAGCAAAGAAAACAGGAGTAAAAAAATAAAAGAATAAAAATGGCAAAAATGAAAGCAGCAGATATAAGAAAGATGTCTAAAGAAGAAATAAACAAAAAATTGGAAGATTTGAAAATCGAGCTTGTCAAATCTAGAGTGGCTGCTTCAAAGACAGGAAACTCAAAAGTCAAAGAAATTAAAAGGCTAATTGCCAGGATTTTAACTCTTCACAAGAATAAATAAAATGAAAATTAGAATATCTCATGCGCTGGCGACAGAAGAGTTTGGGGGTTTTGAATAATGGAAATATGTCCAAAATGCGGATTGCCTAAACAAGCGTGTGTATGTGAGCAGATAATAAAAAGCGACCAAAGAATAAGAGTTACAACAGACAAAAAGAGATATGGCAAAATAGTTACTCTTGTTACGGGATTTGACAGCGGAATAGACATAAAGAAAATTGCAAAATCTCTTAAAAATAAACTCGCGTGCGGAGGAACATATAGGGAAAATACAATAGAACTTCAAGGAGATCATAGAAAGAGAATAAGAGATATCCTTGTCAATCTTGGATTTGACTCCGAAGCAATAGAGGATTAAATATACAATAAAATGAAGGAAAAAACTAAAAAACAAGCAGAAGGGAAAAATAAACCAGAAGAAATAGCAGGCAATGATCTCAACTGTCCGTTGCATGGAAATCTTAAGGCAAGGGGAAGGGTTTTTGAAGGTCGTGTCACAAGGAAATTTCCAAAGAGAATTACAATTGAATCTGACAGAATGATTTATGTTAGAAAATACGAAAGATACATGAAGGGAAGAACAAAAATTCACGCAAGACTTCCTGTCTGCATGGAGAAAGACATAAACATAGGTGATTTAATAAGAATCCAAGAATGCAGGCCATTGAGCAAGATAATTCATTTTGTAGTTATTGAAAAAGTTAAATTAGGAGATGAAAGAAAATGAAAGCCATATCTGCGCGAATGACCTCTGGACTAAATTTAGGGGCAACGCTTGTGGCTGCCGATAACAGCGGAGCAAAGATAGTGCGACTTGTATCTGTTAAGAGAGGAAAAGGTACAAAAGGAAGACAGATAGGTGCTGGAGTTGCAGATTTTGTGAAAGTAAGTATTCGCAAGGGAATACCGGATATGCGTGGAAAAGTGTTTGATGCCATTATAGTAAGACAGAAGAAGCCTTATAGAAGATTAACTGGAGAGAGAATTGCCTTTGAAGACAATGCTGTCGCAATCTTGAAAGATGACAAGGGAAATCCAAAAGGAACGCAAATTAAAGGACCTGTTGCAAGGGAGGTATTTGAACGCTGGCCATCTGTCGCCAAAATAGCTGCTTTTGTATATTAATAAAAAATAAGAAAATGAAAAAAACAGAATTAAATGAAAAAGACACTGAAGCAGTAAGATTAAGACGGTTATCCAGATTATCTGGATTAGGTGTGGCTGTAGTCGGAGGAATATCTGCATTCGGACCAATAGATAATTTGGTTTTTGATGCTGCGGGAGTATTTTTTATGTTAGAAGGTACTTCAGATTTTATTACTGGAGACCATCATTATTTTTCATCAAGATTTATAAAATATCTTTCAAAAGGAAAAATAAACGTGATATATAGTATAGATAAATACAAAAAATGAAAAAACAATTTTCAACATCGTGGAAAGCGAGCAAAAGACCTGGAAAGCAGAGGAAATATATAGCAAGGGCTCCGATTCATTTAAGAAAAAAATTCTTGGCTGTTAATTTGTCAAGAGAATTAAGAAAAAAACACGGCAGAAGAAACATTTCCTTGCGAAAAGGTGACTTCGTTCTTGTTATGAGGGGGAAGTTCAGAAAAAAAACAGGAAAAGTTATTGCGATCAATAAAAAAAGATTAATGGTTGAAATCGAGGGAATCCAGGTAAAGAAATCAGACGGTTCAAAGGCAAATATCAAATTCAGCCCATCTTTGCTGCAGATAACTGAGTTGAATACAGATGACAAAAAACGTGGTGTTTTGGGAAAGACACCAGGGGAAATAAAAATGGCAACAGAAAAAAAAGGAGGAATAAAAAATGCATCTTAAGAGAGAAAGTGCTCCGAAAAATTGGCCCATATACAGAAAAGGAACCAAATATATAATCAGGCCAGGAGCAAATGCAGAATCAAGCATTCCGCTTCTTATTGTCTTGAGAGATATTTTGCATGTTGTACAGAACAGAAAGGAGGCAAAAAAAGTTATTTTCCTTAAACACATATTTGTCAATGGCAAGATACCAAGAGATGAAAAAAATCCTGTTCTTCTCTTTGATATTATTTCCCTTGCGCCTTCAGAAAAAAACTACAGGCTTGATCTTTCTGAAAAGGGTAAATTTGAGCTGAAAGAAGTAAATAAGAAAGATGTTGGCAGAAAAATTGCAAAAATAATTGACAAAAAAATTCTAAGGGGCAGAAAAATACAGCTTAATCTCCAGGACGGAAGAAATATACTCTCTGATATGAAATGCGCGGTTAATGATTCTGTTTTTGTAAATTTAATAGACAAAAAAGTAGAAAGATGTCTTCCACTAAAGGAGAATGCAAGGGCTTTTGTTTTTTCAGGAAAACACACTGGAAAAAGGGGAAAAATAATATCTTTTAATAAAAATAAAAATATTGTAGAGATTGAAAAAAGCGATGGGGAAAAATTCAGCGTTTTAATTAAACAAATAATGATAATAGAATAAAATGAAAAAAAATAAAATAAATCCTATGAGGCAGATTAAAATTGAGAAGATTGTTCTCAGTACAGGCGGAACAGGGGACGAACTTGAGAAAGGAACAAGGCTTTTGAAAATACTTACAGGGAGAAATCCTGCAAAAATGCGCTCGAGGAAAAGAATACCTGCTCTGGGAGTCAGGCCGAAGCTAGAAGTTGGGGCTGTTGTAACTCTAAGAGAAAATCTCGATGATGTTTTAAAGAAAATGCTGGTAACAAAAGACAATACTTTAAGGAAAAGCCAAATCAGTGAAAACTGCTTCTCATTTGGAGTCAAAGAATATATAGAAATTCCGGGAACAGAATATCAAAGAGATATAGGAATTCGAGGGTTAGATGTTACTGTTGTCTTCAAGAGAGCGGGACGCAGAGTCAAGTTAAAGAAAATAAAAACGGGGAAAATTCCCAAGAGAAATGCAATTAATACAGAGGAAATAATAAAATTCATGAGGGAAAAATTCAATACAACATTTATTTAAAAATTAAAATGATATTAAATATTCACAAGGAGATAACAAAATGACGGCAAGCGATTGGAAAAAGATATTGAAACAGCTTGAGAACAAACCGGAAAAAATGCAAAAATTCCTGAAACACAACAAACCGAAGGACAGGAAAACAGGAACTGCATCTAAGAAATGCGAGCGCTGCGGGCGCTTTGGGGCCCATATAAAATCATACGGATTAAATTTATGCCGACACTGCTTTAGAGAAATTGCTGTGGAAATCGGCTTTAAAAAATACGACTAAAATGGCACAAGATGTTGTTGCTGATGCGTTGAATATGATAAGAAATGCAAAAAAGGCAAAGAAAGAGAGCCTTGAGATCAGAAGAGTTTCCACCCTGCTCATAGAAATCCTGAAAATAATGAAGCAGAAAGGAGCAATAAAAAGATATAAAATAGATTCGAAAGAAAAAGCCGTTGAGATAGATATTGGGGATATTGAAGAATGCAAAGCAATAAAGCCAAGATTTACTGTAAAAAGAGGAGATATCGAGAAATATAGAAGAAGATTCTTGCCTGCCAGAAACATAGGAACAATAATAGTTTCCACAAACAAGGGATTAATTACTCATGAAGAGGCTGTAGAAAAAGGGACAGGAGGAAGTCTTATAGCTTATTTTTATTAAAATGAAACAACATATCAGAAACACCCTAACAATTAGAAAGGGGATAGGTTATGAAAGCAGCTATTTTGATAGAGTGTCACAACTTGCCACATCTTATGCTAGTGAACAAGATATAAATTTAGTTGTATGGGATCTTAGGGGAGTAGGAGATAGTAGAATACTTGAATTGGCATCTGATTCAGAAGAATTTATTGGTAATCTTGCAAATAGATTAAGGAATAATGGTTTAGGAATAATTGTAGAAACAGATAAACATGCTATGGATTTAGAACATCCAGAGAGGACAAATTAAAATGAAAAAAACATTATTTAAAAAAATAGAAATTCCGGAAGGAATTTCGGCAGAAGTTAAGGGAAATTTGTTCCATGTAAAAGGCCCAGAAGGAGAAAATTCAAGAAAGTTTAAAATTGGCAAGCTTGAATTTGCAATCGAAGAAAACAGGGTTTCAATAGGAAGCAAAAATGCCACAAAAAGAGAGAAAAAACTTATGAATGCCCTGGCTTCTCATATAAAAAATATGATTCTTGGGGCACAAAAAAAGTTTGAATATGAACTAAAGGCTGTTTTTAGCCATTTCCCGATAACTATAGATATAAAAGGGCAGGAAATCCTAATAAAAAATTTCCTTGGAGAAAAAGTTCCAAGAAAAACCACTATTTCAAAGAATGTTGAGATAGAAGTCAATGGAAGCACAATAATTGTAAGATCTATTGATAAAGAGCTGGCAGGACAGGCTGCGGCAGATCTTGAAACAGCAACAAGAATAAGAGCAAGAGATAAAAGGGTTTTCCAGGATGGAATTTTCATGATTAAAAAAGCAGGCAGGGAAATATAATGAAAAATATGAAATTCAGAAGAAGAGGATGGTATAAGCACAAGAGGATAGGCATGGGAAAGAAAAGAAAAGTGGGATGGAGAAAACCAAAGGGCCGGGACAACAAGATGCGGGAGAAAAGAAAAGGAAGACCTCCTGTAGTCAGTATAGGATACAAAAAGGCAAAAACAAAGCAGAAAGTTGTTATGATATACAATATAAAAGATATTGAAGGAATGGAGAAGGGCAATATTGCAATTCTTGGAAAAGTTGGGAAAAGAAAAAAAATGGAAATTGCAAAAAAAGCTCAGGAAAAAAATATTGGCTTCCAAAATCTAAATATAAAGAAGTTTTTGAAAAAAAATGAATCTAAGTAAAAAGAAAAAACTTGCAAAAAGAACATTTAATGTAGGAGAAAGTAGGATTTTATTCTTGCCGTCCAGGCTTGATGAGATAAAAGATGCTATAACAAAACAAGATATGATTGACTTAAGAAAAAGCGGGGCAATAATTATAAAAGAAAAAAAAGGCAGGAAAAAAGCCAAAGGAAGAAGAAAAAGAAGCAAAAGTACTGGGAAAACACATAAGAACATTGGGAAAAGAAAGAAAAACTATGTTATCCTGACTAGAAAACTCAGAAATTATTTAAAAGGAATTTATTCTGCCGGGGAAATATCCAAGGAAAAATTAAATAATTTAAGGAAAAAAATAAAGAATAAAGAATTCAAAAGCAAGGCCCATATTAAAGAATTTTTAGAAAGTTTAAAAGGAGATGTAAAAAAATGAAAACATTGAAACGCCGAAGAAGAGAAAAAAAGACAGATTATGGAAAAAGACTGGGTTTGCTTAAAGGCAATGTTCCGAGAGTCGTCTTCAGAAAGAGCAATAAATATTTAATTGCACAATATATTGTCAGCAGTGAAGCACAAGACAGCGTTGTCTTTGGAGTTACTTCAAAAATTCTTCTTAAAAACAGATGGCCTGAAGACATGAGGGGGAGCTTAAAGTCGCTGCCTGCAGCATATCTTACAGGGTTTTATTTGGGAAGAAAAATACTTGAAAAGAATCTCCAGACACCGATTATTGATTTCGGGGTGATGAGAATAGTGAGCAAAAGCAGGGCTTTTGCATTTATTCTGGGGTTAGTTGATTCTGGAGTAAAAATAAAGCATAAAAAAGAAACCTTTCCAGAAGAAGAAAAAATCCATGGAAAGAAATTAAAAAGAGATTTCTCGGTTTTCTTTAAAATGGTCAAGGCAAAAATAAATGATGTTGAAGAAGAAAAATGAAAACAAAAAAGGAAATTTTAAAGGAAAAGGAAGAATTTGAAGAAGTAAAAAAAACAGTGGCAGCGCACAAGACTTTTGACGAGCAAGAAGCAGGGAAGAAAGCAGAAAAAATGGTTGAAACAACAGAAAAGATGTTTGAAGAGGAGGAGATAAAAGAAGACTCTGTATTAAAAGAGATTGTCGAAGCCGTGATAAAAGAAAAAGATGATACTCTGCTCGAAAATAAAACAAAAAAAACAGAAAAAGAACTTGCGGCTGAAAAAAACAAATGGGAATCTCTTTCCTCTTGGGAGCCAAAAACAAAACTTGGTATGGAAGTTAAAAACAATAAGATAACCAACATAGATGAGATTTTGGATTCTGGAAGAAAAATTCTTGAAGAACAGATAGTTGACAAATTATTAAATATTAACACAGATTTAATTTCAATAGGCCAGGCAAAGGGGAAATTTGGGGGCGGGAAGCGAAGAGCATGGAGACAAACACAGAAAAAGACAGAGGAAGGGAATGTTCCTACGTTCTCTACAATGGCTGTAATTGGCGATGAAGCCGGACACTTTGGAATTGGCGATGGAAAAGCAAAAGAAACACTTCCTGCAAGAGACAAGGCAATAAGAAAGGCAAAACTTAACATAATCAAGATAAAAAGAGGATGTTCTGCCTTCGATTGCTCATGCAATGAGGCACATTCCATACCGTTCAAAGTTGCGGGAAAATCCGGAAGTGTGAAAGTTACATTGATTCCAGCACCCCAAGGAACAGGGCTTGTCGTTGCAAAGGAATTAAAGAAAATGCTTAAGCTGGCAGGCATTAAGGATGTTTACAGCAAGACTTTCGGAAGCAGAAGAACAACATTCAATTTGATTAAAGCAGGTTTTGATGCCTTGAAGAAAACAAATACTAAAAAATGATATGCATAATAAGAATCCGAGGAGATGTGAAAATTGATAAGAAAATAAAAGATACATTTGAAAAACTAAGATTAAGAAGAAAATATTCATGCGTTGTCCTGAATCCAAGCAAAGAGCAGATAGGAATGATAAAAAAACTCGAAAACTTTGTTGCTTTCGGAAATATAAATAAAGAAGTTTTAGAAAAACTTATAGACGCAAGGGGTCAAAAGATAAACAAAAGCAAGAAAATCGATTCAAAAAAAGTTATAGAGGATTTGGAAAAGGGAAAGAGATATGAAGACTTAGGATTAAAGCCTTTTTTCAGACTTCATCCACCCAGAGGAGGAATAAAAAGCAAAATTCATTTTCCTCGTGGGGTTTTAGGAAATCACGGAGAAAAAATAAATGAACTTGTTTTGAGGATGCTATGAAAACAAAAATTTACTTTGAAAATTTTTGGTCGTCGGCCCAAGCGTGGTCGAACGAAAGGATGCTGTAAAATGGAAACAACTATTAATATAGATTTAGAAAGCCTAATAGAAGGGCATATTTTTGATGTAGATGAATTAATCTTAATAAAATCTGAAGATAAGATGATGACGATTAGGCAGTCTGAACCTGAAGAAATTCAAGGTTGGCATTATGATATAAGAGTAAATAAAAATTCTGTAGAAATTAAGTCTACTGATTATGACAAATTAACACCAGAAAATCGCGCTTATGAGATGTATCAACAAAAATTAATGGGGGCTGGATTATGGCACTAAAAAAAACGAAGAAAAGAAGAAAAAGCAGCAGAATGCATGGAAGAAAGCAAGGCACGCATGGCTGGGGCTCAAGAAAGAAGCACAAAAAATCAGGACATCGGGGCGGAAAGGGAATGGCAGGCACTGGAAAGAGAGCTGACCAGAAAAAAACCTTAATGACAAAATTATACGGGCATAATTATTTTGGAAAGCAGGGAATAACAAGCAAGAAAACAGAGAGAGATAAGAGAAAAAGAATAAATCTTAAAGATATTGAATTAAACATTGAAAAATACGGAAAAAAGACAGGGAATTCCTGGCATTTAGATCTTCCTGATTATAAAATTCTTGATGCAGAAGAAGATTATAATGTAAAAAATAAGATGATTATAAAGGGAATGGCGGCATCTGCCTCTGCAAGTGAGAAAGTAAAAAAAGCGGGCGGTGAAATCGTTGTTTCAAAGAAAGTTAATGAGAATAAGAAAAAAGCTGATGAAGATTAAGTTTTAATATAAAAATATTCCAGATAAGAGGATATAATAGAAAGTTATAAATGTTAAAATTAAAAAGAGAAAAATAGTTTATATGATAGATAAAATGTTAATTAAAAAAGAATTACATTCCGATAGGGGGGTTGCTTATATTAAAATTAGTAGTGCATCTTATTTTTACTTAAACAATTATAAAACAATACAAAATGGCTGACTTAAGAAATATATTTGGCTTTATTCCGGAGATAAGGAAACCTGATGAAAAAAAAGTAAGCTTCAATGTAAAGCTAAAATGGACTTTAATTGTTTTGGGTGCTTTTTTTATTCTGGCAAACATTCCTTTGTTTGGATTGTCTGAAAATGCGCTTTCTAGATTTGAATATCTTGCAATAATTCTTGGAACTGATTTCGGAAGCATCATTTCCCTTGGTATAGGCCCAATTGTAACAGCTTCTATTATTCTCCAATTGCTTAAGGGAGCAGAGATAATAAGAATTGACACAACAACAGACGAAGGAAAGAGATTTTTTCAGGGAATCCAGAAACTGCTTGTTTTGTTTTTCATAATCTTCGAGTCTGTTATTTTTGTTTTCATGCAGGGGCTGCAGGCATTGCCGGGATTGGAATATCTTCTTGTTTTTCAGCTTATTCTCGGAGGAATTGCCATTTTTTATATGGACGAATTAACTCAGAAATGGGGGTTTGGCTCAGGAGTCAGCTTGTTCATTGCAGCAGGAGTTTCATGGAGATTAATAACAAGCGCTTTCCAATTTATAGACCAGCAGGGAAGAAACTGCCTTCTCGGCTTCAAGACAATTCCTTGCTCGGGAAAAATTCTTGTCCTGATACAATCTATAATAAATCGTTATCCCGTAGAGCTTGTATCTGCTGCTGCAGCAATAATTGCAACTGTCGCAATTTTCCTTCTCGTTGTCTGGGCTCAATCTCTTAAAGTCGAAGTCCCTTTGTCATTTGGAAGAATTCGCGGATATGCAATAAAATGGCCTCTTTCTTTTTTCTATGCCTCTGTTATTCCGGTAATCTTTACTGCTGCACTTGTTGCAAATCTTCAGTTATTTGCGGGAATTATTGAAAATGCAGCTTCTTCGTGCCTTGCTGGTCTTGAATGTACAGGGACATCAAAAATTGCTTCTTACTTAACTTTCCTCGGAAGATTTGTCCAAGGACAGCCCATTTCCGGATTAGCGTTCTGGCTTGGAAACACTAATCTTCTTGAATTATTCATTCGCGGAGGATTTCTTCCTGTGTTTCTCCTGCAAGGTTTTACACACATTTTATTTTACATGTTCTTTTCAACATTATTTGCTGTTTTTTGGGTAAAAAGCTCTGGAATGGATGCAAAAACCCAAGCACACAATATTTCTGCTTCTGGTTTGCAGGTTTCTGGCTTCAGGCAGGATGAAAGAATCATTGAAAGCATATTGGATAGATATATAATGCCTTTAACAATCATGGGGGGAATGGCAATAGGATTTTTAGCTGCAATAACAGATCTTCTTGGTGCCTTGGTTTCAGGAACAGCAATTCTCCTTGTAATAATGATAATGTTCCAGT
>CAZGUQ010000002.1:40935-46463 GCA_964529375.1 Candidatus Woesearchaeota archaeon | reverse complement strand
TGAGGTATGGTAGCATATTGGCTAAAGAAGTGGATTGCACTTACAGCCATGCAGTGAAAATTCTGCAGACACTGGAGACCCTTAGCCTGGTTGACTTTGAAAAAAGAGGGCGGATAAAGGTTATAAAGTTGACCAAGAAAGGCAAAGAAGTCGCAGACGCGATTGAGAACATACAGAAGCTTATCAGGTAATTAAGAATTCTGAAACTACCGCCCCAAAATGTTTTGCTTGCCTATTTGTTAATATGTTTCTTTTTTACTTTTCTCTTTTTTCAAGCCTGCGCATACTCGCAGTATCTCCCCGGCTCTCCAGCAATCCTTTGGAGAACTTTTCCATCCCCTGTTGAAACTTCGTAAAAATTCACCCATTCTCTTTTTAGACGAGCTGCACTCTCTAATCCTATAATAGATAATCTTATTTTTCCATTAATTTGTTCAATAATAAAAGAATCACCTATCTCTTCCAGTTTTATCATAGCTAAATATCCTTTTGACTTTTTTAAATTTTTATATTCAGAAAAATTTATAATCTTGCTCGTAATTAATATAAGATTAAAGGGACTTAAATGTAGAATCGATGGTAACGCATATATTCACAGATATTAATAATTGTAATAGTACTATCTATTTGAACATTTCAAAATAAAAATGGTCTTGCAATATAGGAAGAAAAGGGAAACAAGGTGGAGGAAATATCCAGGCAAAGACAAGATAAAAGGGGCTGTTTCCAGATATACTTTCAGGCTTCTTACATCAAGCAAGTCAAGGGTTCTTGCACAGGGAGATTATAAGAAAGTCATGAAACGCTTTAAACAAATAGAATTCTTCAAGCACCGAGGTTAATTGAAAGATTTTTAAAACAGCATTTATTTACTGAGATACGGCTGGTAGCTCAGTCTGGTAAGGTGCTTCAATGCACGACCATCTGAGCAGAGTCATGGCTCCGTAGCTCAGTCTGGTAGAGCACTGGACTCTTACCGTATGAAACCGAGGTTTCCTAACAGATTACTTTCCTTTCAAAATGTGAGAAATCCAGGTGTCGTGGGTTCAAATCCCATCGGGGCCATTTTTTGAAGAATTATCGATATTCACGCCAGGTGTGCTCGCATTTTGTGCATTTGAAGAATTTTGTTTCTGCCTCATCTGTGGCACGAGTCTGAAGCGTCCAGAAAAAAGCTTTTTTGTTCCCGCATTTTTCGCATTTTTGTTCCAGTTCTATTATTGGATATACTTCTAGATCTTTTTCTTTTACAACAGCAATCTCTTTCCTGGAGTCCATTTTCTCAGAAGTCTTAATCTTATTTTTGGCTTTTGACGTATAACCGCAACGAGCACAGCCGTCATTTTTCCTTTTCTGGATTAGAACAGAACCACATCTTGGACAAAATTCCATTTTTATTATTAATTTTAGGGAAATTCATTTATAAATCTTCCCCAATTCACAACTTCCCTCGTTGTGAATTTTACAATTTTGTCTTGTGAAATTGTTCATCACCCGCCCTGAAGAATTTTAATGTAATAACAGCCCTATTAAAATATTGATTAATCTGGTTTAATATTAACATCAATTTTCATCGCAGAAACCTCGCTCTTCTGTTGGTTTTTTCCAGTCATAAAATATGAGTTTTACCCAGCCTAGATAAGGAGCAACCCTCCCAGCAGCTTTTCCGACAATCATTTCTTCTGTTATCTCGTTTTCAAAAGTTAACTGTCCATTGTTATTGTCGCCGATTGTTGAAAAGATCCTTTTTCCATTAACATTTTTTATGTCTACTATTCTGTGAATTATCGGATTTCTTTGGTTCGCATTGAAAATTATTATATCTCCTTCTTCCAGTTTTTTTGGATCCGCGCCGACTATGAAAAGAATATCTCCTTTATTGAAGCCATTGTTTAAAAGAAATTCTTGGAAGTCAAGCTCGTTTATTGAAAATTCAGAATATTTTTCATCATGCCTTTCCCACCAAGAATCAAAACTGCTGAAAATATTGCCTTGATGATACATGCTGCAGGATTCAACAATTGCCAAGGGAAGGCTTGTACCTGTGACAAGACTCAGACCTGGAAAAAATATTAATTTTATGAATAGGAAGAGAAAGACAAGAGAGAAAAGCCAGCCCTTTAAGCTGTCATCTTTCCAGAGAATAAACCAGAGCTTTTTCCAAAGATTTTTTACATCCTTTCTTAATCCCATTCTAAGATAAAAGTTCAAAGAGTTTTAAATGTTGTTGATAGAAAATTACAGTTATTCTTATCTTGGTAAACATTGTTATAACCGATTTTTTTATGAATATTTATTAATATCAACTTATAATAGGGTAAAATTATTCACATTAAAAACCTCTTTTTATCATGGGTTTATCATATTTTCACATAAATCTTTTTAAAGTTAGCCTATCATTTAAAATAATGGCAAAAAAAGAGAAGATAAAAATGGCTGTTATCGCAGGGGCTTCTTACGCAATAAGATACAAAGAAGAGCATCCGAATGCATCTGAATCAGAAACAATGAGTTATGTTACAAAAAGCATGAATAAGATAATTAGAGATTTAGAAGAAGATTGATTCTAAAGTTTTATAAATTGTTAATAAATAGGTTTTTTATGGGTTTAACATTATTAAAAATTACAGAAGAAGGGAGAATAGTTAATACAGGAATCTCCCGATTTTTAGATGATGAGCTTGAAGAATGTGTGTTTTGTGGTCAATATACAGGGGTTAGAAGAAATACCCCCATAGACGAGAGAAAATATTATATTGAAGGGGTTGGACAAACCCATAAAGAATGTTATGAATATCTTAGTGGAGAAAGGAAAGAGTTGCCTTTCTTAGTTACTCTATATGAACCTGCAACTCTTCCCGTTAGAAAAAAAGGATTTGGTGCCCTTTTGGCCGATTTATTAGAGGGATTTTAATATATCAAGCTCAAAAACCACCGAAATATTTAAATAGTATATGTTCTCTGTGTATACATTAGAGTGTATACCACCTCTTTTCAACTCAGCCGTGTCTTATAAGGCACGGTTGTTTAAGATCAACGAAAAATAAAATAAAAAATGGAATATAAAACCCAAACAAACAATTACCACCCAAGGAGTGAAGTTAGATATAAGACAAAAGAAGATTATTATATACAATCTTTTGGAGGAATGCATGATTCATTTAGATATAAAATACTCCAAACATCCTTGGGAAATTATAATTAAAAAAACAGAATAAAAATGACAGACATCTTTGACAACACAATACTTTGCAGGAACTGCAACGGTAAAATGGAAAGGGCAAAGGTAGCTAAGAACGGATTTCTTTTAAGAGCTGTTGTCTGTCCTGAATGTGGCTCAAAAATTATCCATCCAAACGATGAGCAGGAATATAGCAAGTTTGTTAATTTGAGAAACAAGGAGTTTCATGTAAAGATGAGACTTGTGGGAAATAGTTACGCGGTTTCCATACCAAAAGAAATTGTTTCATTTATTAGAGAGCAGGAAAAAATAATGAATGACATGGTTAGGCTTTGCTTTGAAGACTCCGGAAAACTTTCTCTTGATTTTAACAGAACAAAAAGTGAAATCCATGACGATGAATTAAAAGAAAAAAATCGTTTAAGCGTGGTCGAGTTAAGGAGAAAGAAACAAAATGACAGATAAAAAGCAGGAAATACAATTGAAGGTTGTTGAAGCACAGCAGGATGATGCTTACAAAGGAATTGCAAGAATTGATGGCGAGATAATGAGAGAGCTTGGGATAAGGAGAGGAGATGTTATTGTCATTAAAGCAGGCAGAGAAACTGTGGCAATTGCAGACAGAGCATATCCAGCAGATGTTGGCGATGGTATCATAAGAATTGATGGAATTCTAAGAAGAAATGCGAAGACAGGCATTGGAGAAACAGTCAAGGTTTCCAAAGCAGAAGTTAAGGAAGCAAAAAAAATTATGATTGCGCCTGCACAAAAAAATATAATGGTTCAGGGAGAGCCGGATAATTTAAGGCGTGGATTGCTTGGAAGAGCTGTTGTCAAGGGAGATATTGTTGTTCTTGGCGGAGTTCAAAGAAGAAGAGATTTATTTTCTGAAGAATTAGGAGGGGATTTAGGAGACATGTTGGGAGACATGTTTGGAGGAATGGGATTTGGGCAAATGGGCGGATTAACCCAAATAAAATTCATGATAGTAAACACAAACCCAAACCAGCCAGTTGTAATAACAGAGAACACACAAGTGGCTTTGAATCCAAAGGCAGTTGAGATAACAGAAGAAAATATTCCTGAAATAACTTACGAAGATATTGGAGGTTTGTCTGAAGAAATTAAAAAAATAAGGGAGATGGTCGAGATACCATTGAAACATCCGGAGATTTTCCAAAGGCTTGCGATAGAGCCGCCAAAAGGTGTTTTGCTTCACGGTCCGCCGGGAACAGGAAAAACTTTGCTTGCCAAAGCTGTTGCAAATGAAACAGAAGCAAATTTCATTCTTCTTAATGGTCCGGAAGTCATGTCAAAATTTTACGGTGAATCAGAAAAAAAAATAAGGGATATTTTTGAGGAAGCAGAGAAGACAGCCCCGGCAATTATATTCATTGATGAACTAGATGCAATTGCTCCAAAAAGAGAAGAAGTTTCAGGAGAAGTGGAGAGAAGAGTTGTTTCGCAATTGCTGACGATGATGGATGGTTTGAAATCAAGGGGAAAAGTTATTGTAATAGGAGCTACGAACAGAGTTAATGCTCTTGATTCTGCTTTACGAAGGCCTGGAAGATTTGACAGAGAAATAGAAATAAGTGTTCCAGACAAAAAAGGACGACTTATAATTTTGAAAATTCATTCAAGGGGAATGCCACTTATGAAAGATGTCAAACTTGAAGAAATAGCTTCAATAACTCATGGTTTTGTCGGAGCTGATTTAGAGGCTTTGTGCAAGGAAGCTGCAATGAGTGTTCTGAGAAAAATTCTTCCTAAAATGAAACTTGATGCAGAAGAGCAGATTCCACAGGAAATTTTAGAAAAACTTGTAATCAGGCACGAGGATTTTATTGATGCTTTGAAATCAGTAAGGCCAAGTGCAATGCGTGAAGTTTTAGTTGAAACTCCGAATGTTGATTGGGAAGATGTTGGGGGTTTAGATAAAGTCAAGGAAGAATTAAGAGAAGCTGTTGAATGGCCTTTGAAATTCCCAGAAACATTCAAGAGAATGGGAATAAGACCTTCCAGAGGAATTTTACTTTACGGTCCCCCAGGAACAGGAAAAACTTTACTTGCCAAGGCTGTTGCAAAAGGCTCAGAGGCAAACTTCATACAAGTAAAAGGGCCAAGTCTTTTGAGTATGTGGGTCGGAAAAAGCGAAGAGGGAATGAGAAAAGTATTTGAGAGAGCAAGACAAGTAAGTCCTTGTGTTATTTTCTTTGATGAAATTGATGCGCTTGCAGGAAAAAGGGGAATTGAAACAGGAACAAAAGTTACAGAAAGAGTTTTGAATCAGATGCTTGCAGAAATGGATGGGCTTGAAGATTTAAGCGATGTTCTTATAATAGGG
>CAZGUQ010000002.1:12072-40925 GCA_964529375.1 Candidatus Woesearchaeota archaeon | reverse complement strand
AGGAAGATTTGATAGAATTCTTCTTGTGGGAGCTCCTGAAGACGAAGGAAGACTTCAAGTTTTGCGAATTCATACAAAAAACATGCCTCTTGCAAAAGACGTTGACCTTAAAGATTTATCAAAGAAAACAGCAGGATTTACCGGGGCTGACATCGAATCCCTTGCAAGAGAAGCTGCAATGATTGCACTTAGAGAAAGCAAGGATGCAAAAAATGTTACACGAGAACATTTTGAGGAAGCATTAAAAAAAGTAAGGCCAAGTGTAAGCAAACCATTACTTGAAGTTTACAAAAAGATAGAAGACACATTCCTGAAATCTGCAAAAGCTTCAATTCCTATTGAGGGGAGCTATTTGGGATAGGTTTAAATATGAATTTTTGATAGGATTTTTATGACTAATAAAACAGCCTCTGATTTAGAATTAGCATTATTTTTATCTGAACATATAAATAATCCTTGTGAAGTTGATGTTGAAGGTAAAAGGCACAATATCAGAGATTTTTATTTAAGAGAAGCAGAAAGAGTTTTACCCAAAATAAAAGATTATATTGCTAGAGAGATATTATTAAGAAAAATTAATCAATATAGACCTATATCGTCGTCACAGTAACTTTATCTTTTTCTATTAAAATTGTATGCTCTGCCTGGCTGACTTTTGCTCCAGAAACCTCTATAAGCTGAGAGAAATGATGCAAGCTTCCATTTGCTTCTAATTCTCTTAATGCTAGTGTAGAATTAAGCCCTAACTTTTTTACTAGCCATCTTGAGCAAAAAGGTAATGTATTATATTCTTTTTCTATAAAAGCTAATACTTGCCGCGCTAACTCGCTTCTCGGTTTTTTCTCTGAAATTAATTCGTAAATTCCACTTGGCTTCCCGTCTCTGACTTTGCCAGAACCAGGTGTTACAAAAGGCTCTATTGCATACAAACCCTCTTTAATTTGCAATCCGCGCCCATCATCAATATTTGGTATTGTAATGCCGCCATGCAATTCGTATTGCTTCATGCTGTGTCCGCAGAGATTTATTATAGGGGAGAAGCCATGAGATTCAATTGTTTTTTGGATTGCAGAGCCGATTTCATTAACATTTATCCCACCATCCACTCCACCACCTCCACCAGGTATGTGGTTTTTACTATTAACAACATCATTTATTTTATCACCTCTTTTTTCAGTTACACCAAATTTATTATCAGATTTATCATTATTAACATCTAATCTTTTTTTTATTAATTCTAATGCTTTCTGCAAAGCCTCTTCACTCGCTTTTATTAATTTTTTATTTTCCTCGCTATTTTCCAAATCAACAGAGAAAGCATTATCGGCTGTCCAGCCATCGATATGGACACCGAAATCAACTTTAAGCAAACCATGAGCAGTTGTCGTGTCGTTATAGATTGGAGTATAATGTGCTGCAATTTCATTTATGCTTAGATTTACTGGAAAAGCTGGTTTTCCTCCAAATTCAAAAATTTTGGCTTCTATTTTTTCTGCTATTTCTATCAGAAGAATTCCTGGTTTGACAATTGTTCTTGCATATTCTCTGACTTTGGAAACAATGCTTCCTGCCTTCAAAATTTTCTCCTTGTCTTTTACATCCATGATTTATGGTAGAAAAATATAGTTTTTAAGTTTATAGAAATCAATACAGCCAAATTTAACATTAAAAATTCTGTTTATTTTATATTAACATTAGACGAGCGGAACGAAGTGAAGCGAGTATATCAAATTCTATCTTATCTTGAAAACAGCAGTCACAGATGCTGAGATCTGCTGGTCGCTTGGAACAATGCTTGCTGCAGCTTCTTTGACTTCTGCTGAACTTACTCCACCAGCATCATATGCAAGCCAGGGAACATATCCATAGTCACCTATTGTGACAGAAACCAAAGAGCCGAGTTTCTTTCCAAGCCCTTCTGCAACACCTTCTGCTTTTGCAGTCGCATCTTGGGCGGCAAGCTTCATTGCTTCTGCCTTGTATGTATTCTGGCTTTCAGAGCTTAATTCAAAATTAATATAACTCACTCCTGCGCCAGCATCAACACCGGAATCAATAATGTCTCCTATTTTTTCTGATTCGTTAGCCGAGAGTTCAACTTTTAATGAATGTGTTGCCCTGTAACCTGTTGTTTGCCCTGTTCTGTAATCATAATCAGGATAAACACTGAAACTAACAGTTTTGATGTCATCTCTCGCAAACCCCTTTAAAATTAAAGAATCAATCAAAGCATTTACTATTTCAGAATTTTTATCGCTTGCTTCATTACTTGTTGTTCCTTTAGTATCAACAGAAAAATACACGCTTACAAGGTCAGGCATTACTTCTATTGTTGCTTGTCCTGAAACGCTTATGGTATTTTGATTAGGATTTGATAAATTAGGCGCTATAATAGCAAGAATTATTATTCCAACAACTATTATCAGGGTTATCTGTGTTGCCTTGTCTAGTTTCATGTTAATTAGAAAAACCCTATATTTATAAATTTTGAGTGGGGCAAGAATGGAACTATAATTTACTTGTTTTCTCTCTTAGTCTTCTGTTTTTTGGAATGAAATTTCCTATTTTTTCTTCTGAGGCCTTTCCAGAGCCTAGGAAATCAGAATCGCGCTTCATAATTAAGAAACCGTGCTTCCCGGTTTTAATTGGGAGCTCGCGACCCATCATCCATTCTTCTGATTGGCTCGGATTTAGGTCAAATATGTTTTTAGTAATCTGGTCTTTAAGAATCTGCGAACCCTCTATGCTCAGCCTTATGTCTTTTCCAATGATTTTTGCAAAATAGACTCCCATACGTTCTATGAAAGTGCATTTTTCCAATTTCTCGATTTCTTCTTTGGAAAAATTGCCAGAGAAAAGAAAAAGCCGTTCTTCGCCGCGCTGAACAATCACGCCGGGAACAGACTCAATTCCGAATTGTTCTTGCAATCTGCGTTCTATTTCTTGCTTTTCTCTTAGATTTAATATTTTTATGCGGGTCATTTTAGTTTTTTTCCCATATAAATTGACTTATATTTCATACTCCCTGCTTTTTGTAGACTTATTTTTATTTTTTTAAATCCACATTTTTTATAAAATGGCTCGGCATAAAAATTGCTATAAAGAACTAACTTTTTTATCCTTTTACCCCTTGCAACTTTTTCTATCTTGTCTAATAATTTTTTTCCTATGCCTTTCTTATGAAATTTTGGTAAAACAAAAAGTTTCTTTACCTCATCTTCTGATAAACTTACATAACCCACTATCTTTTTATCTTTTTCAGCAACAAAACAAATTCTTTCCATTGATTTTTTTAAAATTTTAGCAGGACTTAATTCTTTTAACCATTCATTTATAATCTTTTTCGGATAGAATTTAGAAGCAGTTTCTAAGTCATTTTTTCTTATTAGTTCATAAACCTTGATAGAATCTGATTTTCTAAATCTCCTTATCTTCATCTTACTCTCCTGAATTTGGCAATGAAAAATCCTTCGGTGTTGTTGTCTTGAGGATATATGCGGCAGGATTTTTCAACATTTTTATCATAAGAGATATCTAACCATTTATTTACACCTGGTCTGCACTTAACTGGAAGGTTTATTTTCTCTATGTTAACTTTTTTTCCAAATTCTTTTAAAATAAAATCAACAACTTCTTCGTTTTCTTCTGGTGCATGAGTGCATGTTGAATAAACTATTTCTCCTCCAACTTTAAGAATTTCAAGAGCAGCAGAAACCAGGCCTTTCTGGAGTTTTGATAGCGATTTAATTGTATTTGGATTCCACATTTGAAGAGTTGCTGGTGAGCTTCTTATTGTTCCTTCTCCAGAGCAAGGAGCATCGACAAGAATTTTATCGAAAAGAAAGCCATTTTCTTTTAATTTTTTGCAAAGAGCAACACCATCTCTTCTTGTTATTATGGCATTTGTCACGCCGCAGCGCTCTAAATTAGAAGCGAGGATTTTTATTCTTCCCAAATTAACATCGTTTGCTATTATTGTTCCTGTGTTTTCCATTTCCGCTGCTATCTGAGTTGTCTTGCTGCCTGGTGCAGCAGCAATATCAAGAACAAGTTCTCCCGGTTTTGGTTTCAGGGCAAGGACAGAAAGCATGCTTGAGATTTCCTGAACATAGTAATATCCGAGAAGATGTTCCAGAGAACGACCGAGTTCTCCGGGATTTAATTCATTTTTAATAATCATAATTTCTGGATAATCTTTAAACGGCTGCTCTATAAGCCAACCTTTAGATTTTAATCTTTTTAACAATTCATCTGGTGAGATTTTTAGGGTGTTTGCTCTTATAGAATTCACTACTGGTTTTTTTAGTATTTCAAGATAACTATTGATTTCGCTTCCAAGAAGTGCAGACATGCGTTCAAGAAATAGGGGTTTGGGCTCGTAGGTTCTAGTTTGCCTCATTTTAGAAATCCCCGAGCTTAGTCTGTTTTTTTCCTTCTGTAATCTCAGTCACATTTATATTGAAAACCTGGAAAATGTTTTCAACTGCTGGCAAAATCTGCCTGCTTAGATAATATTCAATATTGTATTCTCCTTTTTCTTCTGGTAGCTTAACACGTTCACGGACAAGTTTCTTTTTTTCTCTGGTTTCTGCTATAAAATACTCAATGAGATTTCCACCGCTTATGGGAATATTAAGTTCGCGCATTTTTCTTGCCGCAATAACATGGGGAGAGATTGCTTTGTATTCTTCAATTGGCTTTTGGAGCATTGTTTTTATCATTATATCTTCTTTATTTATTTCTCTCTGCTTCACTTTTTTGACAACTTCTTTCAGATATTGCAGGGCCCTTTTTTCATTTCCATCTTCAAGGACAAGACGAAGAACCCTGTTTTGCAATTCTCTTGCCAGACGACACCAATCTCTTCTTACAGTTTCAAAGCCGCGGATTTTTACTTTGCCGTCTTTTCCAAGAAGGGCATATTTTTTCTTAGCACCCATCGTGCCCGTTCTCTTTGTAACCCAAATGCCCCTTTTAAAAAATCCTTCAAGCTCAAGCTCCATTATCCCCGGAAGCTCACTATTCAATTTATCAAGAAATTCAAGAATTTCTTTCTCTTTTTTATCTTCCATCAAAAAAACAATTGCATCTGTATCTGAATAGATTGTCTTGTAGCCTTCCTTGTCAATTTTTTCTATTACTTCCTTTATCATTTTTCTTGCAAAGCCTGCTGTTGCTGCAGCAGCTTCCCTGCAATAATACCTTGCCCCAAAAAATCCCTGATAACCATAGGCAGCATTTGCCAGCAGTTTGAATGCGTTGCTTCTTGCCTGTTTTATTACATCAGGTTTTTCTTTAAGTTCCTGCTTGTATTTTTTTCTTTTTTCGATAATCTCACGCATCATTTCTGGAAAAAAACCCGGTTTTTTACTGAAATAAACATCTTTGCCTTCTATTCCTATATAATGCGCATCCTTGGTTTTTTCCTTAAGCAAAGTCGATTTTGAAAGATTATATGTTACAATTGTTGTTCCATAATTACTTGTAAAATCAAAAACAGCAATATCTTCATACAATCCAGGAATAGGCTCGAAAACAAAAGCACCCTCGTACTTTTCCTTGCGTCTTCTTTCTGAGATTTCATCATATGTGGGCCTTTTTTCTGGAATCTCTGAAAACTGAGAAAGATTATGAATTATATAATCTTCAACATTAGAGCCCATACCATTTCTGGTTACAGAAAAAATAGGTTCTGACATTATTCTGGTGAATTCAAGCATATCTGGCCAGAATTTCTGAAATAAACCATAGGTAAGAACAGAATCGTGGAGATTGTATTCAAAGTAACTATCCCATTCTTCTTTTTTAATTTTTGATGAATGCTTAAATTTAAAATCTTTTTTTGAATCTCCTAAAAATTCTTTTGAAACCTCGTTTAACGAAAGGGTTTCAGATTGCATGTATTGAGAATATGCTGTTTGAATAAATTTCATCAAATCAACATGGACGATTCCAGATATTTTTCCCGTTGGAAGAGCGCCACGGAAAAATCGTGGCTGGCTATCATCAAGACCAAGAGCCAAGGGAATGCCAAGTTTAGTTGCTCTTACTTTCAAATAAGGCAAATCAAAGCCATCTGAGAAATACCCAACGAGAAAATCAGGAGAGATTTTTTTAACATAATAAACGAATCTTTCTAATAATTCTGTTTCATTTTTTACAACCTCTACATAATCAAGTTTTTTGTTTGGTTTCTTGAATGTAATTACTTTTTTGAAGCCATCAGACACTAAAGAAATCATAAGAATCTCTCCTTCTCCTATTTTGAATTCGTCTGTTTCTATATCATATGTAAGGACTTTTGGAGTGAAGACACTATCCTCCAACTTTTTATGATTTTGAAGCTTCATGCAGAGGTCAACTTGCAATCCTTGGTCAATTCCTCCAAATTCTCCAGAATTGTCAATTATGTCCCCTGAAATTTCATACCATTGCAAAGGTAAAATCCCTGATTCAATAATATAATGAGTTATGAAGCCAAGGTCATAACCCCTGCGATTTTCTATTCCGTCCAAGCCTAACCTGTCTGCAATATCATGAAGATCCTTGTAATTCGTGGCGAAAATCTTTAATGCCTTGACTCTTTTGCCAAGAAAATTCTTCTTGTGTAGTTCAACTTTCTCAACTTTTGTATGCCTACCCTTTATGTTTAATTTTATTTTTTCTATTTTCTCCATCAAATCTTTTATCTTGTTTTCATTGAGCTTGTCTGAAAGGATTGCCCACAGATAAACAGGGCAGGAATCAATGACGCAAATTCTCTTTCCTTGCTTTTCTCTTCCAATGACTCTTATATAATTTTTCCCTTCAAAATCAAAGTAATCATAATCTACAGGAATGAAGTCTGTTTTCATAAAAAATTAAAGCCTGAGAGTTATTTAAAGGTTAAGAAACTCGCAGTTTTCCAGCAAACGCAAAATATAAATACCCTTAAATAGTAGTTACAATATGATGGAACCAAGGGATAAACCAGGGTGGGCAAATCCAGACCCTGAAACAACTAGACGAATAAGAAAACAGTTAGGCTTAGAATCTGTTGTCGATTCAAGTGTATTAGCAAGAGCACGAGATATAGTTAGCACAATCAATACACCTTCTGGAAGAAGAGAATATGTCTCTAAAGAGGAACTTTTAGGTGTTGTAAAGGAATTGAAAAGTATTGGCTATAAAATTGGAAATTACAGTCATTTGAATTCACATGAACTTTATGCTTATGTTATGAGATTACAAGGAGAAATAGATAGAGAATTAGCTGTTTCTCATTAGTTAATTATTTATATTTGATTTTACTTTAACCGTCATTATAATGGGACTAAATATACGGGAAATCATACCAAGGAAAGAGATTGAGATATCAGACTTAAAAGATAAGCTGGTTTTTGTAGATGCCTATAACATGCTTTATCAGTTTCTTTCAACAATCAGGCAGCCAGATGGAACTCCTTTAATGGATAATAAAAAGAGAGTGACTTCTCATCTTTCAGGAATTTTCTATAGAAATGTGAATCTTTTATCAGATAGAATAAAATTAGTTTATGTCTTTGATGGCAAACCGCCAGAACAAAAAGGAAAAACTCATGAAATAAGATCAGAGGGAAGAGAATTGGCAAAAAACAGGTATGAAGAAGCAAGGCAGGAAGAGGATTTGGAAGGAATGAAACGCTATTCCAGCCAGCTTATAAAACTCAATGATGAAATGATTCAGGAAAGCAAAGACCTTTTGGAGGCAATGGGAATATCTGTTGTCCAGGCTCCTGGCGAAGGAGAAGCTGAAGCAGCATATTTGTCAAAGATAAAGGAGAGTTATGGTGTTGTTAGCCAAGATTATGATTCTTTGCTTTTCGGAGCGACAAGGCTGATAAGAAATCTTGGCCTAGCCAGAAAAAGAAAAACAATTTCTGGTTGGATAGAAGTAAAGCCAGAACTTATAGATTTGCATCAGGTTCTGAATCTTTTGGAAATAAATCTTGATCAACTGATTTGCTTGGGAATTCTTGTAGGAACAGATTATAATCCGCGGGGAATTCCTGGAATAGGACAGAAAAGAGCCTTGGAGACTGTAAAAAAATATAAGCAGCCTGTTCTTATTTTTAAAAGTGTAGAGGAACAGCTGATGAGCTTGCCTGAAAAAGACAAGTTTGACTGGCAAGAAGTCTTTGAACTGTTTCACAAGCCGAAAACAATTAATGCAGATGTTGTTTTTAGGAAAGTTGATGAAGAAAAAATCAAAGAGATTCTTGTTGAGAGGCACGATTTCTCAGAGGAAAGAGTGGAGAAACAGCTGGAGAAATTGAGAGAAGTTAAGGAGAAGAAGAAACAGAAGGCGCTTGGAGAGTGGGTTTAAATTCGTCCAAGCGTGGCCAAATTAAAGAAGAAACAGAAGAGTTTGGGCGGGTGGGTTTGATTTAAATTATACTGTTCTCATATGCTGGCCCCACCATTTTCTTGTGGCTTTCCAGAAAAAAATTCCTATAACGACAAGAGCAAGACCAATAAGGAAAGCCAAACCCTTTTCATAAATGAGGTCTGTAAAAATTGCTATGAGGATAAGAAGCAATCCAGAAGCTATGAAGAATCCTGGAAGCTTGAATTTTATTACTATTACAATTGCAACAAGAACAACAAGAAGCGAAAGCAACAGAGCAATTATATCTCCTGAAAAACCAATTTCGTAAAGAAAAGACTGCAGATTATATCCATTTCTGTACATATAATAAACAGCCAGAGCAGATACTGCAAATGAAACAACTGCTGCGGCAACAGAGTTTGTCTCTTCTGCCCCCCATGGCCCCTTTTTTGATTTGAAGAGCTTTGCCTTTGAAAGAACAAGGAAAATAACAGTGAAAAGAATGAAGAAAATCAAGCCATATACTATTGTTGATGGGTCAATGGAATCAAAGAAGTCAGCAAGGGAAAATCTTCCTCCATAACCAAAGCCAAACTGGGCGCTGACGAAGTTTATGAAGAACAATGTCATAAAAAGTGTTAATGGTAAAACAATCTTTAATAAGTTATATGGTAAATGGTGGTTCTTTTGATTAATAGTAATATCCCTTCTTTTCATTATTAATTTAGGGAATTTATTCTTATAAAACTTTCTTATGATAATATTTATAAACAGTATTTGTTTAATTTGATTTATGGGAATACTTAATTGGATTTATGGTGGTGTGATTATTTTTTTAGCATTAGATGCTTGGTTCTTACATTTTCTTCCGTCACAATTTTCGCCTGTTGCTGTAGGAATTATGGGTGTTTTAATATTGTTTACTTCAATGGGGCAATTTCCTACTGCTTCTCAAAATATTAGAAGGTTTGTATTCGGGATAGCCTTAGTTTTACTTGGTGGCGGGTCTTTATTATCTATATGGTATGAAAATTTTCCACTCTTTACAACATTTTCTCTTCCTGGGCAACTAATTCTTATTTTAATAGGAATAATATATTTCTTCGGTGGCACAAGAAGAGGTGCTATGAATCTTAGCACTGTTTAATTTAATTAATCTAATAGAATAATTTCTTATCAAGCAACCCCAAATCTTTTATCTACAGCTCTCATTTGCATCGCATAACCTCTTCTAATTGCTTCTTGCTCTCTCCTTCGCCTTTCTTCCAATGCCTGAGCCATGCTTGGCATTAATTGAGCATCTCCAGGACCTCTTGGGCCTCTAAACGGCCCGCCAAACAACATTCTTCTTTTTCTTTCCCTGTTCCAAGACAAGAAAGAAAAAATTACTAGCAAAGCACCAACTGCAAAAGAAAGAATATCATTGCTTACAAAACCTATATTAGGATTCTGGGGAAGCACATCTAGTGAAAGAAAAATTGATAGCAGCGGAAGCGCTATTAAAACAATCCCAAGAACAAAAAACAATTTCCTAAGCATACCCATATTGACAAGAAGAATCCAAGATTTATAAAGATTAATGTTCTTTTTTGGAAATGAAAGCACCGTTTGATGTCTTGGGAAATATAATTATTGTGAAATTTACAAGAGGCACGAAGATCAAAGCCAAAAAGAAATTTGCCAAGGACTTATTGAAGAGATACAATTCTGTTAAAACAGTTATTGAAAAAACCAAGGGATTTAAAGGAAGATTAAGAAAACAGGAAACAAGATGGATTGCAGGAGAAAAGACAAAAGAAGCAATTTATAGGGAAAATGGTTGTGTTTTCAGGTTTAATGTTGACTCAACTTATTTTTCTCCAAGATTAAGTAATGAAAGAAAAGAAATCGCTGGAAAAATAAAGAAAGGCGATAAAGTTTTAGTAATGTTTGCTGGTGTTGGTCCTTATTCTCTTGTTATAGCAAAAAATTCCGGGGCAAGCAAGATTTATTCTAATGAGATAAATCAAGAAGCTAATAAATATGCTGAATTAAATACTGGATTAAATAAAGTTAAAGATAAAGTGATATTATTAAAAGGAGATATAAAACAGGTTGCTAATAAAGTAAAGCATGGGTTGGTTATTAATAATGAAAGGGTTCCTGAAAAGTTCGATGCCATAGTCATGCCTCGCCCGCAGCTTAAAGAAATGTTTTTGCGGGAGACCTTTTCTTTGAGCAAAAAAGGAACAAGAATTTATTATTATGATTTTTGCAAGCAAGATGAAATAGAAAGCATTGTTAATAGAATAAAATCAGAGGCTAAAAAATATAAGAAGAAGATAAAGATATTAAAAATCAAAAAGGCAGGGGAGATTGCGCCTTACAAATATAGAATAAGAGTTGATTTTAAGGTGTTGTAAGTTGTTCAATAACAGCATCTAGTGTTTGCGTGCCTCTTGGTACTCTTTTTTCAGCACTTGTTTTTTCAACAACCCTATTTACATGATTAATAACAGCATTATATCGTGTTTCATCCATCCCAAAAGGATATCTTGTTTGACTTCCCTGAGCTTCTCTTACACCTTCATAACACATATTTAGAATATACTAAAAGATATTTTTAAGGATTATTATAGCCTCTTCTCCGCCTTGATTGCAGTCGGAGCTTCTCCTCCATGCCAGGTAAATCTCGGCTTGACCCTCATTGGATAAATTCTTTCTGAATTATCATCAAGAAGAATTGCACTGCCCTTTAAACTTGGTAAGTCGTCCATTTGTTTTTTTATGCTTTCTAGAACATAAGACTGCATTATATAATTCAAAGCCTCGACGTCTGGCTTGGAAGTCACACGGTGTGCAATTACAATATCTGACTGGGTCATGACGTCGTGATGTATTTGCCCCGGTTGTTGCGTTGCAAGAACAAGAGAGATTCCCGGCTGCCTTCCTTCTCTTAAAAGTTGTATGAGCGCGTCTGTTGCAACTGTTTTTCCTTCTTTAGGTAAAAACTCGTGACCTTCGTCCACATAAATCCAAACTAAAGGATTGTCTCTTTGCAATCCACCAGAAGAATAATCCAGGCCATGAGAGACAGATTCTATTTCCTCTGATTTTCTTGCTGACATTCTATGATTGAAAATTTTTCTGGAAAGAAGGCTTATGGCAAGGGCGCGAATATTGAAAGCGCCGACTGCATTGTAAACACTTAAGTCAAGGACAGTTGTTGTTCCTGCTGAAATCAAATCTTCAACTTTTGTGGAATCCTGGGTTTTTCGTGCAAATATCCCCCACGTATTTGCAGCCTCGAATAATCCCCTAGCGGCATTTTTTATTTCTTGTGGTGTTTTTTCATCTTTTTCCAGAGATTCGAGAACATCGTCTAAATCGTAGCTCCCCTGTTCCCTTAGTTTTGTTAAAGTTCTTTGGATTAAAACAGAAACAGGATTTATCAAATCAAGACCGAAAGTTAGAATCCAGTCTTCTGGAGCCATTTCATTAACATCGAGAGCGAAGACACTATCGACAGGAATACCTTTTTCTGTATATGAATCATAATGGCCGAACGGAACAAAAACCTTGACAGGAAGATTTTTTGATTTCAAGTTCCATTCTTGCAAAAGATTCTTATCTTTTTCATTTTTGAATTTCATTGTCCAGTATATTCCCATTGTGTCAAATATTAAAGAAGCAATGTTCTGACTGGCTTCTTTGGGCAAGTTAGAAAGCTCTTCTGCAATGACTGCAAGCGAGTAACTTTTTCCTGATCCTCTCTTCCCGCAGATAAGAATGACGTGGCTTCTTGCAATGTCCATGAAAATTTTATTGCTTAAGGAAGTATACTGTCCCATTTTCACATATCCTTTGCCAATATACACAAGACCGCGATCGCCAAATGCTTTTTTGTCACTTTGATCCCTACCGACAATTATGTCATACGCCATGATAAGGAAAAGGGAAAGATGTTTATAAAATTAGTTATAAAGTCAGAGAGTTAACAGATAAATAATGATGAGAACAAATGCTATTAACCAATAAATTATCCAGTATATGTTATATATTTTAAATCTTTTAGTTTTATTGCCTTTTGAAAAGTGGTCAAAAATCTTGTCTTCTAAGAGGGTTTTATTGAAAAAATAATCATAAATATATAAAGATAAATCGTAAAGAATCATGAATGCTACAATATACAAAATAAAATCCAGAGCCATCTTATTTCAATTTAACCTCTTTAATTTAAAAAATACACGCCCCTTTAATAATTCTATTATCACCTATATCTACATTAGCAATAAAAAGCCGAATGGTTATTATTTTTAACTTATAACAACCGGTTCTTCCTTTTTCAGCCAGGCGATTTCTTCATCAGAAAGCTTTAATTCTTTTTGAATTTTTTGATTTGATAAAAATTGTTTGATTAAGGCAAATTCCTTCAATGCTCTTTTCCCCCCTATGTGCACATACTGAGCATATTTTTGGGCAATTGTCTTCTTTTTTTCTATTTTCTGGTTGTTGAGCCACATTTTTAAAATCCGCGTGGGTTTTCTATAGCTTGTAAATCCTGTTTTGACATTCTTTTTTGCGCTGGAAACACCATAGCTCAGCAAAGCATTTTCATAAACAAGAAAACGCCAGTATTGCTGCCTGTAAATCCTACGCTTAAAAATGTCTACTTTGCTAAGAGCATCTATTGCCTTTGCGAGTTCTGCTCCTTGGTACTCTGCAGGAATATTTTCTTCAACCCAGAGCATTATTTCATCAATAGGCATGTTTACAGAGTCATATATCTGAAGCATGCTTTCTGTCGGTTTTCCCTTGAATACCATTCTCAATGCAGAGAAAATATCTATTTCCTTGTTTCTTTCGTCAATGATTATTTCCTCTGGTTTTTTCATTCCGGAAGCTATCTGAAGATCATTTATAGCAGCCCTAAGATCTCCCTTGGCCTTCACAGCAATGTTTGTCAAAACATCCAAATCGAGAAATTTTTTCTCTTTTCTTAAAATAGAAATCATTGCATTCTTGATTGTCTTGTAATCTATCTCTTTCAGCTGGATTAGCGTTGATTTTTTTCTTAGAGCCGTGAATTTTTTGTCCCAGATATCATTGGCTGTTATAATCAAAGGATATGCAGAGGATTCCACCAACGCCAGGAGCTCAAGCAAGCCGCCCCGGTCTGTCTCCGAAATTCCGTCCACTTCATCAACGAGAATAATTTTATTTGCTTTTGTTAGTGACCTTTGCTCTGTTGCCGGTCTTAAAATTTCATGGAGCTTTTCCCTGTTCCTTAAATCAGAAGCATTTAGTTCAAAAAGCTCTGCCTTGTTTTCATTTGCCGCAGTCAAAGCCAAGCTCGTCTTTCCGGTTCCGGGAGGCCCATGTATTATTACTGCCTTTACACCCAACCGAAATTTTTTAAGGAATTCTTTAAGCAAAAAAATAGCCTGCTCCTGGCCTTCTATTTCAGAGAAGCTTTTCGGCCTGTATTTCTCTGTCCAGTTTTCTACTTTTGGTTCTGTCATCTTCTTTTCATTCCTCCGGCACCCCTACGCAATCCAACATATCAATAACAACTTCTAAAGGTATGCCTCTTAAAACATTATTATAACTTCCTCTGATCTCTTTAATAAAAGTAGATCCCAACCCTTCTAAAGGATTAAAGCCCTGTGCATATGTATTAAAATTTGAATCTCTTCTCAGATATTTTTCTATTTCATCTTCGCCAATTCTCTTTAATGAAATATCAGTTACAACAACCTTAGACGCTGTTTTTGAATTATTGGTATTTAAAATATAGATGCCTGTATAAAATTGATAATCTTTTCCAGAAAGACTTTTCAGTCTATCGAAAGCCTCCTGTTTTGTCTCTGGTTTTTCTAAGATCTGTCTCTGAAAATAGGCGACAGAATCAAAACCAATAAAAATCCCAAATTTGAACTTTTTAACAACATCCTCAGCTTTTAATCTGGCTAAATATAAAACCAAGTCTCTTGGGTTTTGCGGGCGCCCATTTGATTTTTCATTAACGTTGCTTCCCTCGCTTATAAAATCAATTCCAAGGCTTCTGAATGCTTCTATCCTGTATGGTGATGATGTAGCCAAAATTATTCTTTCCATTTTCCCCTAAAGTCCCAAGCCGGCAAGAACAAAACTTGCAAGCAAGGATTGGAGCTGTATGAAAGGATCAGAGCCCTCAACAATTCTGAATTCTGTTTCTCCTGTTTTTTCTGTTAATTTTACTTTGATTTCTGGTTCTACTGGAAGATTCCAAACTTCTTTTTGGATTGCCTTGATTACATCCTGGCCAGAAATGCTTTCTTTAAGCATTACATCAAGAAGTTTTTCTCTTGCTTTTTGGAAATCTCCTGAAATTGCATAATCAAGAACAACTCTGATATCTTTCGGCTTTGCATTGGAAATTATAGTAGAAACTAAATCGTAATTTATTGAAGGAGAAATAGATGCTGTTGACTGCAATATGTTGATAACGCGCCTGCAATCACCTTCACTTCCTTCATAAATTAACTCAAGAGCATCTGGAGAAATTGTCAATTTTTCTCCTTCTGCAATTTTTTGGATTACTTTATCTATGTCTTTTTTCTCAAGAAGTTTGAATCTGAAGATTGCACAGCGAGATTGTATAGGATCTATGATTTTGCTGGAATAGTTGCATGACAAAATGAAACGGCAAGTTGCTGAATAATTCTCCATTGTTCGCCTTAGAGCTTGCTGGGCTTCCGGAGTAAGAGCATCTGCTTCATCAAGGAAGATTATCTTGAAAGCCACATTTCCAAGGGATTTTGTCCTTGCAAAGTTTTTTACCTTTTCTCTTACAACATTAATTCCTCGTTCATCCGACGCATTCAACTCAAGATAATTTTCTTTCCAGTTCTGCTTAAAAAGTTCTTTGACTATGACAAGAGCAAGAGTTGATTTGCCTGTTCCTGCAGGGCCTGCAAAAAGAAGATGGGGTATATTTAAAGAACCAGTAAGAGCCTCCACTTTTTTTATGATGTTGTCCTGCCCGACAATTTCCAAGAATTTTTCAGGCCTGTATTTTTCTGTCCAGATTTCAGATGTCATTTTATTATTTATTAGACAAACAAAATAGTTTGCCACGCCAAATTAACTCTTGGCGCCAAAGTTATCTTTTAAGAAAAAACTAACTTATAAATATTGTGGGGTTTAAGAAGAGTTACGAATACCTTTCTCTTTCTTCCTCTTTTCTTTGTTTATCCAACACTTCTTTTAATCCAAATTGTGGACTTAATAATTCTTCAATTCTTCTTACTAGTTCATTGTATCTTCTTTCTAATCCTTGGTATTTTCCTTCTAGTTTTTCATGTTCTCTGCTTAATTCCTGGTAATCTGCAGATCTTTTTACGTCATTATTTCCTAGCACTAAAGGATCAAGTCCCTGTATTTCCATAACCTGTTCTCCTGTTAATGTAATCTGATGTAGAATGTAATCTAGTCTTGATAATCTCCTCATTTCGGGAGATCCTTCTGGAAGATAGCCCTTTCTTATTAATTCATGATATTCATGGATTAGTTCAGCAATATAGTCTAATGTTAAGGTTTCTTGCATTATCCTAACGATAAGTATTTTTATATAAACATTATTGCATTAAGAAATATACTTACTTGCTTCTTTCTCTTCTTAGCTTTCTTTTTCTCTTTTCCTTTCTAAGGCGCTTTCTCTGCCATTTCCATCGCATCTGCCTTTTTTTCTTCCATCTTCTGCTTGAGCGTTTCATTTAAAAAACTAGGGAAATTTGTTTTTAAAACTTTGGTTTTTATTAAAATATCTTTTATTCCAACTGCGCAATCCAACGACTTTTTGATTTTATATAAAATTTATATAACTAGATTCTTTTCTTTTGTTATGGAAAAGAAGGGATTATCCCAAGTTATAGCGGTTCTTCTTATAGTTCTTTTTTCTTTGGTGGCAATAATTATTTTATGGGTTGTTATATCAAGTTTTATATCTCGGCAATCAGAAGTTGCAGAAGCCGAAGCCACATTTTTTAGAGAACCTTTAGATTTGGTAAGCGTACAGATTGATGCAAACCAGACATTTATTATTGCAGTTAATATCAAAAAGATATCTGGAAGTTTTTCTAAAGATACAGAAGAGTCAGAGCCTATTCCTGTTGAAGTAGATGTTGTTTCTGTTTCAGATCTGTCTGGAAGCATGAGAGATTGCCAAGGAATTTCAAATAATTGTTGCAGCAATACTCTTCAGGGAGTATTTCAAAATCCCCATTGTTATTCAATTCCTACTTCTTATGTAAATCTTTGTTCATCACAATGCGGCGGAACACTTTTTGATGGACTTAATTCTTCTCAGAATGCGAATAAACAATTAATTGATATTCTTTTCCAAAACCCAATAGATGATAATATGGTTGGCTTATCTGCTTATAATACAACAATAGTCTCTGCGTTCTCTTCTGTTTTGACAAATGATAATTCTAGTTTGAAAACAAAAGTGGATCTTTGGCAGGCACGTGGTGGAACTTGTATTTGTTGTGGAATAAATGATGCTAAGAATAAACTTTTGGATTCTTCTGAAGATAGACCAAAGACAATAATTGTTATGAGTGATGGGGAGGCAACTATTCGCTGTAATTCTGGACAAGGAGACGCAAAACAGGATGCTATAAATTCGGCCTGCAATGCTTCCTCCGAAATATCTAACCTAATTATTTATTCTATTGGTCTTGGGGGCAGTGTAGACCAGATTACTATGGAATCTCTGGCACAATGTGGAAACGGAAAATATTTTTCTGCTTCTGAAGTTGAAGATTTAATTAGCATTTATGAGACCCTGGCTGAACAAATAATACAAAATTACAAGACCATTAATAAGCTAAATTACCTAAAAATAGTCTTTTATGATAATGAAACAAATTCAATTTCAAAAAATGTTGATGTTCCCCAGCCATCAGAGACTAGAAATTATAATTTCGACTTAGCTGGAGATGAATTAACAGGTCCAATTGTAAAGGTGGGAGTTTATCCTGTGATACGAACACGCTCGGGAAAAGAGGTAATTGGCCCCCTAGCAGATTCTTGGGAGAGAAAATGATTAAAAAACGCCCCCGCCGAGATTCGAACTCGGGTCACGGCCGTTCCCTAAGGACAAAGATTGCATTGAGATGCTAGATATTTATCTCTCAACGAGATCCATATCGCCTTTGTTTTTGAAATAAAGTAAAACCTTATTTCTTTGAGAGGGCCGGATACTTGGCCACTATACTACGGGGGCATCTACTTAATAAAGTGAGAAAAAGGTATTAAAAACTTGTCATTTCTTAATTCTTAATCAGTTTTCTTGCGGCTTCAATTCCGAGCCAGAATACAAGGGAATGGTAAATCCACCAGAAAAACGGACTTAAGAAAATGCCAAAGATTACAAATGGGGGCGGACTATATAATGCATAAACCCCAAAGAATTGTACAAGCCCGGAGTAAGAAGATATTAAATATGTGAATGAAATCCAAGTTCCTGCAACAAGAGCATAAATAATTCTTTTCCAGGTTTGCTTGCTGTCAATTACGGCAAACCAGATAAATGCAAGAAGAAAAGAATTTACAAGCTTTAAGGTATAGTAATAATTGCTTTCTCCAACACCTGTAAAATGCAGTATGAAATCAGCAAGCCAAAAAATAAAGACAGTAATTATAACTTTATACCATATGTTTTTTGTTATTCTGACTTTCATTTTTCCTATTCAACAATAACAGTTCCTTTCATATATGGATGCGGCTTGCAATGATAAGGAAATGTTCCTGATTGCGTGAAAGTGTAAGAGTAATTTTTGTTTTTATATAAATACTGAGAGTTTAGTTCGCTTCCAGAATCAGAAGTAACTGTATGGCCGACGCTGTCCATATTGGTCCAAATAACAGTATCTCCAACATTAATTGTCAAAGAGAGTGGATTAAAAGCATAACTTTTTATTTCAACAGAATAAGTTTGCGGTTGATCGTTATTTTCTGGAGGTCCTGTTTGTGTGTTGTTTTCCGGAGATTCGTTTACTTCGCCTGTTTGCGTTCCCTGATTTTGAGTTTGATCAGGAGAATATTGATTATTTCCGGAAAGAATTAAAATTCCTGCTACAACCAAAGCAGCGAAAACAACAACCAGTGTAATAACCAACCTCTTCATTTTATTTTAATAAATTCTTAAAATTATTTAACCAGGAAAACAGCATCGTTAGGCCTTACTTTATCAGGAACCTTTATGCCTATGTGGTCGCCTTTCTTTGCTTCTTTTACGGATTTTCTTTCTATCTGCATGCTGGAAATTTTCTGTTCAAGGTCAGTTGTGTGTCCCTTTATATGAACTTTGTCCCCGACTTTCAATCCAGAAGAAAGCTTTATTGCTGCAACCCCCACATTGCTAAAATAACCGGAAACTCTGCCGATTTCTTTTTCCGCCATGGCTTTTTGAAGAATCGTATATATTTAAACTTAGTGATGTTATCTTTATTTCACATCTTAATAATGCTTAAATACACCTCTTTGTTGTAAAATGCATGACAATCGGCAACCAAAACTGCCCAAAATGCAAAGGAACAGGAAGAATCAGAGAGAAAGACGGAACAATTCATGTTTGCTATGACTGCCTGCAAAGTGGTTCTATGGACCAGCACGACAAGAATCCTAAGACAGCAGAAGACTTCAGGATAAAGCTTTGATTTATTATTCTATTAAAAATAATAAATAACTATTTATACTAATAAAATTTTTTTGACTGATGTCTAATGGGAATTTAGATGACCATCTTGATTATGACGAGGAATCTCTTAATGAGAAGGCCAAAAGGGGGGCTGGGCTTTTTACACTGGTTGGTTCTGGAATACTTTCAATTGTTCATACCTTATCCCATATAATTCCTGCTGTTGGTGTTATTGGTTTTTCAGTAGGAGGCAAATATGAGCCTTTGTATAATCTTGTTTCAAGCGAATACATGCAGCTTGCATATATTCCTTTTGTTGCTTTAAGTTTTTGGTATATGTATAGGGATCACAGGCACCATAAACACGAAAAAGAATTAAGAAAAGAGAATGAAAGGCTGAGAGAGTTGTTGTCTAAGAAATAATTATATGCTTAGGAATATAAAAATTCCTATGAAATGACAAAAAAAACTTATTACTGCGAGAGGAAATGCTTTGATATGAGACAAGCCCGTGAGCATCGTAACTCCCACTTCATCAGGCAGGGGAGAAGCTATTACCAATCCAGCAAAAGCATATAAGAGATAGTGCTTGGTTCTTTTTCCGATAGTTAGTGTTAAATGGTTTAATTTCTTTACAGGTATGCTTTTCATAAACTTGTTAAATTCATCCGCGAAAGAATTCTTTATTATTCCGAATAATATTAAATTTGAGATTACAGAGCCCAGACTTCCCGCTATAGAGGCCAATAAAATATTTTTTGGTGATAGGATTATAAAAGCCCCTATTGCAAAAGGAGTTGTGAAGCCAAAAGAGAAGAATAGACCAGCAATGAAAGCTCCGAGATAACCATCAAGCCCTAACGAAAAAAGAAAATTTTTGCCTAATGGCTGTGAGAAAAAAAGATATGAAAGAATAATGCATAAACAAAGAAAGAATGTCTTTGGGTATTTTAACCTGAATAATCTTCTCATTTTTTCTCTTTTGATTTTGCTTGCGATAGCCCTGCCAGGATTCGAACCTGGGTCAACGGGTTCAGAACCCGTCATCTTTGACCACTAGACGACAGGGCTATACATATTAATGGAGAGGATGGTTTTTTAAATATTCTCTTTAGGATTGCGTTAACTTAAAAGGCGATAAATACTATTAAATTGATGATTAACCGACGACATTTGCATATTCTAATTAACCAAAAAGGGCAATTATTTAAACTTTAATTATCTGTCTTTTATAGACGATAAAACTACAAAATTTGCCATTCCATTACCTGTTGGTTTAACATAACCCTCTTTAGCAATTATTAATGTCCTATTATAATTAATATATAGAATAATCTCAATAAGTTTTTACCATTAAATAACTTTAAGTTGTGGATAATAGCTAATTTTTTATCAAGAGTTAGATTTATAATTTATCTTTCCATATCTATTTCAAAGAAGATGATTTGGAAGACGCATTTTGCAATAGGATTTGCCGCTGCCCTTTATTTTTCAACCAGGGTAAACAGGCCGTTGATATTTATTCCAATTGTCTTGCTTGCAAGTCTTCTTCCAGATATTGACTCTGGATTTTCAAAACTCGGAAAAAAACCAATATTCAGGCCTGTGCAAATGGCTTCTTCGCACAGGGGCATTTTTCACAGCTACACTTTTTGCATTGCTGCTTCAATTATTATAGCATTTTTTTATCCTGTTCTTGCCCTGCCGTTTTTTCTAGGATACAGCTTTCATCTTTTTGCAGACAGCTTCACACCTCAGGGAATAAGGCCTTTCTGGCCCCTGAAGTCAACTTCCAGCGGTCTCGTGGCTGCCGGCGGAAGAATAGACAAAACCATCTTCTATATTTTTGTCATAATAGATGCTATCTTTCTTGGTTCTTTTGCCTATAGTTTTCTATCTTGATAAGATAGATTTTTATATATGAAAGCCCTTGGTTTTTCATGAATGTACTAATATTGCTTGTCATAGCTGCCGTGGCTCTTGTATTCCTGGGATTGAAATGGAACAATTTCAGGACAAAACTTGCCTTTTTTTTCATAATGTTTGGGGTGTTGGCTGTATTGTTTGTTGTTTTCCTTGTTGTAACAGGAACCAGCTTTAATTTCTCAGGTGTTGGTGATTTTATCTCTTCATTAAGAGTTTATCTTCTTTGGATTAAAGGAGCAGCCGTCAATGTCTTTGAAGCAACCGGAAAAGTTATAGGAAGCGTTGGAAAAAATTCAACAGGATAAAATGAAAATTCAGATAGTTGTTGTAAAACTAATTGTTCTTGGAGCATTATTCATAATAAGCAATCAAAATCTTCATCTTGGCGTTGGGGCAGAAAGAGATCTTTTTTTTGATATATATTCTTCTTGGATTACAAGCATCATCCATCAAATTGCAGATGTTACAGGATATATTATAAGATTTGAATGGCTTCCAAGATAATTAGGTAAATATTTATAAAGTAAAACAACGATAATAAAATATGGCTAAAAAGAGAGGGAAATCAGGAAATACAAGAAATTCTCAGTCAAGAGGAAACAGAATTGCAATTGCCTGGAAGAACTTTCTTCTTTTCTTAGTGCTGTTCTTAGTTTCATTCATGCTTTACAATATTTCCACAAGCGCTCTTTTCCTTAATCTATTCGGTTTGCTGTCAATACTTTTTGCATTTATTTCTTTTGCTCTTTTGATTGTTCTGATAGTTTTCTTGATTCTTAAAAGGAAATAATTTTTATACTATAATTCTTCTGCTTATTTGTAAGCTTCAGTAGCTCAGCCTCGGTTTTAGAGCGCGTCCTTGGTAAGGACGAGGTCGGGGGTTCGAATCCCCCCTGAAGCTTTCAGGTCCTGAGTTCGAATCTCAGCACAGGCTTTCAACACATTTATAAAACATATACAATAAAATAAGTCATGGAAAACGAGATGGGGCTTTCTGAGTTGAAAAGACGTTATGCAGAATTGCAGAAAAAGCACGAGCTTCCGGGATTTAAGGAAATGAATGAAGATTTCTATATAGAGAAAATTGCGGAGAATGAAACAGATCTTTTGATTCGCGAGATAAGAAGAATGGTTGGCGACAGGCTTGCAAATTACATAAGATTCCTGGAAAGCTTCGTCAATCCAGTGAATGTGCCTATGTTTGTCTTTTCAATAATAAAACTGGCGAGTCCGCAGGAAAAACAGAAAATAACAGAGGCATATAAAAAACTCGTGCATAATGAGATAAAATTCCTTGATCTTGATATTGAATTTAATGAAGCCAAAGAAGCAAGGTTTGTAAAAGATTCTTTTGTTTTGTGGCAGGAAATAAAGAAAGAACTTTCGGGAATCTTTGACCAGGTTGAAAAGAGATGGGAAAATAAAAGCACAGAAGAAAATAATAAGGGCTATTTTGGGTGATTCTTTATTGATAGATTAATCATAAATTTTAATAATAAAAAGATGTAAGTTAGTTATATTATAATAGGGGTTGTTTTACATTAAAAAATTATATTGTTAGCTCGTTTAATAAATCATCGAGTTCTATTTCGCAAAGAGCAACAGGCATTTTCATTCTACAATTTTTTAAGATTTTTGGGTGAATCTCTCCCAGAAAACCAATTTCCTTATTATTAAATATTATTTTAGCAACACGTCCATCTATAAAATAACCAGGGATTTTTGTTTCCGGCTCTTTTATATCTATTTTTTTATCAATCATTCTGAAAAGATATTCTACCGACTGCCTGGCTTCTGTGAAATTTCCTGGAGAAGTTGCTACACAGAGAGATTCTTTTTCTTCTATCTTTCCAGAATCTGCTGGAAAAATCCTGCCAATTTCGAATATTTTTTGAGGATATTCTGAATCAATATTTTCAGAAAGATTTTTCAACAGAAAATGAGAAAGATTTTGCCGGAGAATACTGTACTCTGTTTTTGATTGTACAACTTCTGTGAAACTGGTTTTCTTAGGCAAGCCTATTTTTTCTCCCTGATCTTCTTTTTTTGTGAGATGATAATTTGATACTTCAAGCATTCCCAATCCAGAAAGAATTTCCGCAATTTTCTTTTTGACTGTTTCTCTGGAATCCACAGAGCCGATGGTGGATATTGCAGGAATTTCAGGCACAAAATTTTCATAGCCATAAGCAATTGCAATATCTTCAATTAAATCAACTTCATGTAATATATCTGTTCTATAGGCAGGTATCTCCACCAAACTATTTTTGTAGCCATATCCCATTCTCTCCAGAAATTCCTTAATTTGCTTTTCCTTTAAATCAACACCAAGAAGCTTGTTTGTATTTTGCAGAGAAATCTTCATCTTTCTGGAATCCAAGACAGGAGTTTTTTCCTTTTTTAAATATCCATATTGGAGTTCCATCTGATAAATCCGAGCCCCCATATCTGCCATGCTTGTTACAATGATATTCAGGCACTGTTTTAAAATCTCAAAATCAAAACCAGAGCATTCAATAAAAACATCTTTTGTTTTGGAATCCATTTTGCCTGTTAATTGTGAATTAATAATAGGAGGCATGCTTAAAATTTGGTTATTTGCCTCTATGAAAACTGGAAATTTGGCTTTCCCAGCAAGAAGATGTGCATATTCTTTTCCTGTAGGGTGTCTTTGTAAAATTTCCAGACCCGAGATCTCCCTGTCCATCTCAAGAGGCATGAACTTTATCTGGTCAGGTTCGAGAGCCTTGAATGTTATGGGAAGCTTAATCTTCTCAAGAGGATAAATTCCTATTGCGACTTTTTTTCTTTTTCTTCCAACTGTCAAATGGAGTTTTTCCTGCATGTCAATCAGTTCTTTTATTTTGTTGTCATCCAGAGATAAGCCACGGACAATTGCGCATGCTGTAAAGGGCCTGACATCTTTTACACTAGAATCAATAATAACAGTATAATTTTTTTCTGGCTTGTTGACCGTATAGGCTTTGAGCCCGGTTTTCTTTCCTAGAAAAGCCAAAAAAGAACGCTTGAATCCATGATAGGAAAGCAAATCAGGACGGTTGGGAAAAACTTCTATCTGGATTTCATCATCTGAAACAGATTCAATTGGAGTTCCGAACATTGCAATCTGAGACTGCATTTTTTCATCTAGGGCTCCAATATCTTTTTCAAATTCTTTTTTGCTGAAAACAATTGTTGCCATTTTTATCCTTTATGATTAACCAATAAATATCCCCCTTTTATTGTCTCCCTTTTTTCTTGGAAGAAGATGGAAATGAACATGATTCACAATTTGTCCTGCTGATTCCCCATTATTAAGAACAGCATTAAATCCATTTGCATTGTATTTTTCCATTAGAATTTTTCCTGCTTTTTTGATTGCATTTATATATCTCTTAGAAAAATGCTCATCTACTTCCATTAATGTATTGAAGTGTTTCTTAGGAATAACAAGAGTGTGTCCTTCTCCGACAGGTTTAATGTCTGCAAAAGAGATAAATTCCGAATCTTCCCAGATTTTTATTGCTGGAATTTCTCCTGAGACAATCTTGCAGAATATGCAGTTTTCATTTGTGTTTGTCATTTCAGATTTTCCTCGCTAAAGTTAAGATAAACAAACTTTTATTTTTGTCTAATTTTTTTCCATCCATGCTTAAAAATTTAATAACCTCAAAACCATTTTTTCCCAAGATTTTTTTAAGTTCATCAGAAGAATAGATTTGCATATCCCAGGACTCTTTAAAAATTTTCATTTTATCCATTCCTTTTTGAATATATACTTTCTGGTTTATCTTCATAATTCTTCTTTTCTTATCAAGTCTATTCTTGTTGAAGCGGACATATCTTGTTCCCATGACTTCTTTAGCCTCGTCAATGAACTCGTGAGATATAAAATTATTTTTCATAAAATCAAAGTTAAAGATATCAAAAATATAAATTCCTCCTGTTTTTAGGTTATTAGATATATTCTTAATGGTTTTTTCAAAATCTGATTTGGATAAATGCCCTATTGCATTAAATATTGTTATTACTGAATCAAATTTTCCAAATTTTGCTGTTCGCATATCTGCTTGGTAGAATTTAATTTTAGGATATTTCTTTTGCGCAATCCTAATCATTCCCTTACTGAAGTCTGATGCTGTTACGCTATAACCTTTTTTATGGAGATAAATTGCTTGGACGCCGGTTCCACAGGTAAAATCAAGAACGCTTTTTACTTTATGTTTCTTGAGTAATTTATCTAACACTTTATTAAAAGCTTCAACATTTGGATTTCCCTCTAAGAGGTCATAATGCTCTGCTAATTTATTATAATTATAATCTTTCATCTTATTTCATCCAGAACTTCATTTTTCTTAATTGAGTTATATTATTTTTGTAAAGTTCTCTTAGGTCTTTTATTTTATAGTAATCCATTAAAAGCCTATCGAAACCAGGACCCCATGCGAGAACAGGAATAGGTTCTCCAAGCAAAGGCACTGTTACTTCCGGCCTGAAAATTCCCGCGCCGCCCAACTCAAGCCAAACTTTTTTTTCAGGATGGAAAACATCGATTTCAACACTTGGTTCTGTATATGGGAAATATCCAGGACGGAAACGAACTTTTTCAAAACCCATTTTTGCGAAGAATACTTTTAGATAGCCGAGTAAGTGCCGAAAGTTTGCATTTCTGTCTACAACAATTCCTTCTGTCTGGTTGAATTCAAAACCATGGCTCCAATCAATTGTTTCATTCCGGAAGCATTTTCCTATTGCAAAGAATTTTTGCGGAAGTTCAAGATTTTTTGCTTTAATCTCGGCCAAAGTTTGTGCAGATAAAACAGTTGTGTGCGTTCTTAAAACAAGGCGTTTTGCTTCTTCTTCATCCCATTTATATTTCCAGCCAGTGCTTCCGGAAACACCGGATTCGTGGCTTTTTTTCACAGCTTTTACTATTTTTCTTTCAGTTAAATCTTCTGTTTTATCGAGAAAGAAAGTATCTTGCATTTCTCTGACAGGATGATCTTGTGCCGTGAAAAGAGCATCGAAATTCCAGAATGAAGTTGCAATTAACGATCCGGACATTTCTTGGAATCCTAACTCTGACCAAACACGTCTTCCATAATCCAAAGCCTGTGATACAAAATGTTTTTTTCCTCCATAAACAGCAGAGACAGGAAGAGAAACATTATATCTTCTGAATTTTTTGCCCCGCCAGGAATCATTCGTAAGCATTTCAGGAGTTATTTGTTCTATAAGATTATGTTCTTTAATCCCGAGATTTATTATATTTTTTCCAAGACCAGTTAAGGTAATCTTTATGGTTTTTTCTTCTGAAGTTTCTAAAATGTTTTTCCTCCCCTCCAGAGATTTTAAAGCATGAATTTGTTCCTGATTTAATGAATCTAAATATAACGGCAGAGATTCCAAAAAAATCTCCTCCAGACTTTTTCTTGAAATTTCTTCTTGCTTTGCGTTTAAAATTATTTTCCCATTTTTTAGCTCTATAAATCCCTTTTTTTTCAAGGCTCCAAGAGAAGCCTTGAATTCGTCTGGAGATAGCTTAGATTGCTTTTCTGCATCATCAAGTTTTATTATTCTCTTTTCATTAAGAAGATGCAAGAGCCTTCTCTCCGGCAATCCACGCTTTCTGTATAAAGCGCCGTTGACCCCAACATCTATTAATTTCCTATTTTCTATGGAAAGAGAAATCAACTTTTTGTTTTTTAAATATTCTAAGGATCTTATTACAGAAACCTTATCGAGATTGGTTTTTTTGCAGATTTCATTAATATTTTCTTCAAGATGGGGTAAAATCTGCCGTTCGCTAGGACTTAATGAATCCAGGATTTTGTTTATGTTTGGTTCCATTTTAATGAATTTGCTCGCTTCGCTTGGATTTATATAATGTTTTTAATAGAAAAATCAGTATATTATAATCTAACCCTTTTTTCACATTAAAGCTATCTTTATTTACCATTTTTTATCACTAAATATTTTTTGTCATCCAAGTCGGCATGCCTAAAACCAGGCCAAGTGCTTTGATGTCATATTTATCTTTTAATTCAGGGAAGAAGGACATTTTAAGCTTATTCTTGTTGCATAATTTTATATTTTGTCGAACTCTGGAAAGAATCTCTGCTTTTTCTTTGCTTTTAGAATTTAAGATTTCATCCATATTAATTCCTACAGAAACATTTTTTTTCCTGGCTATTTTTGCCAATACTTGATTGAAACCGGAATCTCTTTGCTTCTGCTTGTCTTTTCTTCTAGCTAGATTTAGGAGAAGCACATTTATTTGCTCTTTTTCAAGGATTTTTCTGTTGAGATCATCAGAATTGCTTGTGAAAATCACAGATTTACCACTATTTACAGCCTCTCTTATCTTCTTTCTTGCTCTCTGGAAATCTGTTTCATGGATAATGGTATAGTTATTCATTTTTGATTATCCTCCAGGCTCCTTTTTATTTTTCGCAATCTTTCTTTATAAACTTCAATAGACCTGCCCTTTATTCCTAAAATATCCATCTTAAGCTCTAGAGCCTTCAGCAGGCTTTTATCTATTTCTTTTACATGATACAAACCCTGTTCAATCCTATTTTCCCGTATGTCCTGCTCAATTTTTAAAAAATGCTCTTCTATTTGTTTCTTAAACAATTCAATTCCTTTAGCTATTTTTTTAGATCTTTTAGCCATTTTTCAGATAAATGCAATAAGCTTTTTATTTCTGTTGGATTGACGCTATTAAGCTCTTTTTGATTCCTTTTTACCCTGGTGTATGCAGAATAAACCCTTTCTCCCACAATTTTAATGAACTCTTTTTTGGAATAAGTCTTTTCTGTCAAAAGGCATTTCATTATGTATAATTCCCTTAATCTTAATACTATTGAATAAATTATTCCATCGGGCATGCTTTTCCCTGTCTCTTCGCAAATTTCAACGCTTTCCCTGTTTATCTTGAATATTTTTTCATTTTCTTTTAGGGCTACTTTGAAATTAAATTCCAGCTTTTTATTGCTGTATTTTGCTATTAGTTCTTTGTTGATTATAGGAGTTATTTCCTTTAGCATGGATAAGTAATTCAGATTGTCTGAAAGGCCCCTTGAGAAATTGTCTTCAGAAACCAGAATAATCTCATAGTTATCTTGAATGATTAATTTGTTGGTCTTGCTTGTTATAATTAATATGTCTATATCGCTGTCCATATCGTAATCTCCTCTTGAATAGCTTCCAACAAGATAAATTCCTTTTACCTCTTCACTTAAACCTTTTTCTGCCAGAATAGCAAAAACATCTTTAGCAATTTCTGTTGTTGAAGGAGACAATAAAGTCACAGATACCTGCTTGTTAAGCCACCCTCTCGGCAGGATGACTCCGGCAGAAGTTCCTAATTCTCTTGCCTGCTTGATTATGGTTTCCATATATTATAATATATTATAATGTATATAAATCTACCGCCATGTTGAAGGAATTAAGAAGTATTTATAAAAAATGAGTTAACCTTGGATAAGTGTTCCATGGAACTTTTTGCCGTGAAGAACAGCTTCGAGCTGCTTTAGGTCCTTGCCGAGAATATAAGTTGGAATTCTATGCTTCATAATAATTCCTGATGCCGTCTGGTCAATCACAAAATGCTGTCCTGGTTTGTATTTGTTCTTGTTTGACATTGTAAACAACTGTTTCCAGCTTATTCTTGGAATGAATTTAGCATATTTGTATTCTTTCGGATTTTTATCATACAATCCCGAAACATTTGTCAGGTTAATGAAAACTGTCTTGAAATGCGCTGCAATTTCTGCTGCTGTTGAATCAGATGTTTGTCTTGGTTTATACTCTAGAGCGCCGCAGAAGACAACATCTTGTTTTCTTATGTATTTGTTTAATGTTTCCATTGTGTGCGGTATTCCAAATTCGGGATCTTTATTGAAGAAATAA
>CAZGUQ010000002.1:0-12062 GCA_964529375.1 Candidatus Woesearchaeota archaeon | reverse complement strand
TTCCTGATTCTGCCCGAAAAAATAACTCATAAATCTTGCATTCATTCTTGTTGCTGAAATTCCAGAAAGACTTTGCAGTTTTTCGCTTAACCCCTCTGCCCGCAATGCATTGATGTATTTTCTTGCAATGCTGCCTCCACCACAGACAACAACAAACTTGAAATGTTTTGTATTTTGCAAAATAAATTTCTTGAATTTTTTAAGGAAAGTAGAATCAACTTCGTTTGGAATTATCAGGCTCCCGCCAAGACTTAGGACAATCACCTTTTTCATGATTTAATTGAAGAAAATAATGTTTAATAATTTTCCCTACCCGCCAACCCAAGGAAATTTTTAATAGGTTATTTGCATTAACACTTTTTATCAATACTTGAACGAGGAGAGCAATTATTTAATCGTAAACAATTTATTATCTTTAACATCAAATATTCCAAGACGCACCCCAGAATCAAGCCAGCCATGTGCGTAATTAAGAGCTGCGAAAGCATTTACTAAATCTCCAGATTTCTCGAAGAAATTTGCATCAGATAGATAGTTTGAAACCATATCTATAATCTCTTTTGCCTGCTTTTGTTTGCCTTTTATAACAGACTTTTTTGCAATATTTAATGCATTAGAAGTCAATTCCTCATACTTCTGTATTTTTTCTTTTGTTATTCTGTCCCTCATGGCTTATTTTAATCCGCATAATATTTAAATATAACACTCCCTACTTTTTCATAAGAGAGATGAAAAGAATATTGGTTTTTTCTGTTTTAGCAATTGTTTTACTTGTTAGTGTTTTTGCTTCTTCTGTTGTTGGGTCTGACATTGACGGGATTAGCGAAGATGTTTCTGATTTTGTCCAGGATTTTGTAGGAAAAAGGGGAATTGCAGAAGAAGACATCACAGGGGTAGGACAAATTGATTTTAATGCATTGCCAAAAGAAGTCAATATAAAAAACGTCGGGGATACTAATCTTGCAATTTATGAAGTCAATTATTCTGAAGGCAACCAAGAAAAAAAGGTTTTTGTCGTTACATATTCCCTTGAACAATTGCAGAAACAGGGAGATTTAATTGTGGCGCAGGATAAGAGAAATTTCCTTAATTTCGGATATTCTGGAGTCATGAAAGGAACAAGCTTTCTGGAAACAATATCTGGAGTTGAAACAAGCGAAGCTAAAGGATATGTCCTGCCAAGAGACGGAAGCATAACAGCGGTTTCAACAAATCTTGAAGTTATCCAGACCAATCCAGGACAGGAAGGCAGAATAGAAATCATTGTCCTGAAAAATGGGCAGCCAATAAGCTTTGGCAACACATTAGATGCAGAAACGCTTGGCATAAAAAAAGATTATGATACCCAATCAAAAAATACAGCGGCTTTCAAGGCAGGAGATGTAATCTCTGTTTTAGTTAAAGGCCAGAACAATACTGCGTGGCGCGATGTTATAACTCTTGTTGAAATAACAACTGCTGATTGATGATGTTTTGCCGGTAGAAATAGACTAAAACAATTGCGTTAACTTAATATGTGTTAAAATCTATTAAATTGACGATTAACCAAAGGCATTCTACAGATTATAATTAACCAAAAAGGGCAATTATTGAAACTTTAATTATATTTCTTTTATAGACGATAAAACTACAAAATTTGCCATTCCATTACCTGTTGGTTTAACATAACCTCTTATCTAATATAAAAGTCATTAACAATTACATCCAAAACATATCAATCAAAATATCATAAGTTTTTTAAACAACGCTTATTTAACTTTATAAATGGCAAATAAGACAAGTATTTTAATTTTGATTCTTATTCTTATAATTGTTGTTTTGGCAGGAATACTGGCTTACATATTTATTTTAAAGCCAACTATAAATGGTTATGTTATTCAGGGTCAAAATGAAGGTTTTGAAGTCGCAGTTGTCTCTATAATGCAAAGAGCTGCACCTCCTTCATGTCAGGTTGTTCCTTTGTTTTATAATAATCAGACTGTCAATATAGTATCTGTTGAATGTTTGTCGCAGACACAAACCCAGCAGTCTGGGCAAGTATCTCAAGAAGAGACACAATAGCCGCAGTAATCTTGGTAGGTTTTATAAATAATACAACCCTTTTTTGGAAATGCGTAATAAAAGAGGTATTTCAGACGTAATTACCAATTTATTGATTGTCCTGCTTGTTCTTGTTGCTGTAGGAGTTGTATGGGTTGTAATAAAGAATATTCTTGATCGCAGTGCAGGAGAGATTGAATTTGGACAATTCACCCTTGACTTGAGAATAGAATCTGCATATATCAATGATTCAGATATTGTTGTAAGCGTCAGAAGAAATTCTGGAGCAGGAGCGGATTTCTTAGGTACAAGCTTTATTTTTACAAACGACACAGAAAGCGTAATAATTAAAAAATTAATTTTATTGCAGGAAGGGGGGCTAAAAACATTTATCTTTTCTTTATCAACTCTTCCCGGAATTGGCGCAGGAGATGAAGTTTCTGTAGCCCCTATTTATTCTTCCTCTGGACAGGAAAAAACAGGAAGCGTGACAGATACAGAAATAATAAGCGAAATTTCGCCGGGAGGAGAATCTGGAGGTTCTGAATCTGTCTGCGGAAATAATGTTGTCGAGGCAGGAGAAACATGTGATGACGGAAACCAAGGTTCCGGAGATGGTTGCTCTGCAAGCTGCCAAATAGAAACACCTCTTTCTTGTGATAATGACAATCAGATTGACTCTGGAGAATTTTGCGACGGCACAAATCTAAATGGGCAAACTTGTGTAAGTCTCGGGTTTGATTCCGGAACTTTATTATGCAATAATTGCGGATTTGATGCAAGCCAATGCACCTTTACGCAAGAAGGGCCTGTTTGCGGAAATAATATTGTTGAGGCAGGAGAGCAATGCGACGGCACAAATCTAAATGGGCAAAGCTGCACGAGCTTAGGATTTTCAGGAGCGCCTTTGACTTGCAATCCGGCAGGAGCATCTGATGAATGCAGATTTAATACATCACAATGTTCACCGCCAATTGAATTTTGTGGAGATGGTTTCTGCAACCCATCAACAGAAGATCCTTTAAGCTGTCCTGTTGATTGCCCTGTTCCAGAAAGCTGCAATAGTTTATGGGAAGGAGATTCAGAACATCCTTCTGTGGAATGTGATGGAAATCCTCTTCCAAATGGCTGCACCGCAATATGCACTTGTGATGACGGCTTCACAAACAGCAGTTCAGGAACCTGTGATTTAAATCCTTCTTTAAATACAGGAACAATACTTTCTGTTTGGAATAGCATTTATTTTGACAGCAATGATTTGCCTAAAAATGATTCTGTTAATGCATACCAAAACAGTTATGTAAACTTCACTGGCTTAGAGCCCGGCTGTTTCCTTATTACTTTAGCAGATTATGTTCCAGATTCAGATAGAAGTTATATAAGAGTTAGCGATGTTTTCGGAGCTCCAGAGATATCTTCGGGAAATGGCTATTCTGTATGGGAAGCTGAAAATTGCGGGCAATAGTTTTAAATATATTCTGCTTCTTTTACTCATTAAATGATTTACCCTACAAAAAATGGCTTATGAAAAATATATAAAAAAAGACGGGAAGTTATATGGCCCATATATATACCACAGCAAGAGAGTTGACGGAAAAGTTATTTCAGAATATCACGGGCAGAAACAATTTGAATTCAAAAAATCTTTGTGGTTGATACCTTTAGTTGCCTTGATAATTCTTGGAGCTTACTTTATAGGACAAAGAGACAATGGGGCAACCGGATATGCAATTCTTGACTTAAATGCAAACTATCAAGAAGACAAGCCTCTTTCAGGGAGCTTAAAGTTTTCCTTGCAAGAGGGAGAGCTTGTTCCTGCTGAATCTTTGGTTGTTTTTGAAAACGCAGGACAAAAACATGAATATAGCCTTGCAGAAATTGTTGCAGAAAAAGAAACAGAAGGAAATTTTTATATTAAAAATTCTGCAATTTCCGGAAATGGTTCTGGCTTTGGAATTTTAGGAGAAAAAGAGATTTATCCAGAGATATCTTTTATTGTTCTTGTTTATTCTAAAGCACAGCAGGAAGAAGATGTTGAATCTGAAAGAGAAGTTTCGGGCTCTGCATCATTAGGAGATGATTTCACTCTTATTCTTGAAGAAGGAGAAAGGGCAGAGTTGAAGCCGAGAAGTGTTAAAACAGGGGAAAAACAATTGGAAGACAGCGATGTTCAAATAGAAATTAATGAAAATGAATTTATTGTCTCTACATCTTATTCTGAAAAAGAAAAAGGCTTTGGTGAAGAGTATCTTGGTGAAAAAGAAATGGACATTACCATTGAACTTGGAAATCTCGGGCTTTTGCTTGAGCAGGGTAATTTGAGAATTGCAATTATCTATAATGACAAAGAAATTGCTTCTATGGAAACTATTGTTGGGCAGGCAGAAATTTCCGCAGAAGAAACTATTGAAACATCCTCTGAAAATTCAGAACAAGACCAGGAAACAAATCAAAATCAGGCACAGCAAACAACAATTGGCCAGCCAGAACCGGCAGAGGTAAATACTGCCCCAAACGAAACCTCTGAAAATATAAGCATAACAATCTTTGAAACCAATCTTACAAAAGCGGAAAGAGAAGTTCTTATAGAGAAATTTGGGAATTTTTCCTTAGATGTTTCCAAAGCAAAGGAAAAAAACGGATTTATAATTGTAAGACATGGGCTTGGAGATTTTTGGATTGAATATTCTTATAGTTCGGATATTAGCAATGAGGCTCTTAATTATTTCATAGAAACAGACAAGATAAAATTTTTGAAAGGCATAGCGCAAAGTTTTTTGCAGCCTGAAGAAACTGAAAAAGAAATAATTTTTTAAATGAGATTTATTCATTAAAATCTTTGAAATTCGGGGGAGATTTTCCTTATGATGAATTTTATTCCTGCTATTTCTGATATGACTGCGGAGAGAACAAGAGTTCCAATGGCTGCTTTGAAAAGACCCTCTGTTATTGGGATTTTTGTTGCTGAAGAAAATCTCTCTAAAATTTCCTGCATCTCTTCTTTGCTAAGCTTGATTGGTGTTGGTTTTCTGCCCATTATTCCCATCACAAAAATATTTTCGTCAGGACCATTGCATTCCATAACCCTTACTATAGGATCTCTAACAAGAGCATTAAGCTTTCCTATATCTATTTCTTCTGCTGTTGGAACAGGCATTATGTGGCTGACTGTCGGAGGCAATGCTGTTTCAGGTATTCTTAAAACAGGGGTTTTTTTTATTCTGAATTTTAAAGGCGTTGGCTCAGACAGATTTTTTAGCTCAAGAGGAAGGCCTTTAATATACATTTCTGATAGTTTTTCACTGTCTCTTTGCTCTTTTTCATGAATTATATTCTTTATTTCCGCTTTTTTTATTTCTTTGGCGGCAACTGCTTCTTCTGCCATTCTCTTTTCCGGTTTTTCTTTTATTACTTTTTTAACCTCTTCTCTTATTTTCAATTCATGATATGCAGAAGTGTTTTCAATTACCTCTTTTATGAATAATAGAAGAAATTTCTCTCCGAAATCCTTAGGGAGCTTTTCAATTTCAGGAAACATTCTCATTTGAATTTCCGTTGTTTTTTCCAGAAGATTTTTCCAAAAACCTTCTTGCTATTGCGGTATTTTCTGGCTTAGATCCTGCTTCTTGCGGTTTAGAAAGTATGCTTGGCGACATTCCTGCAGGAGAAAAAGATGGTTTTTGCATTTGCTGCTGAGATTTTCTTTGAGGGTTTAGCGGAATAATTGATTTTTCGCTTTCTGTTCCAACTTCGTGAATCAAAGCAAGTCCGCGGCCTATTAGTCCTGCCTGGGCAGACAAGTGGTCAAGCTTTTCCATGACTTTTTTTGCTTCAAGGCCGTTAGTAGCGCTAGGAGAAGCCAGCTCTTTCCTGGCAAGAGATTTTGCGGAAATTTCAAACAACTGCAAAAGGCTTGATATCTGGGAGGACAAAGAATCAAATTTTGCAGAAAGCCCCACCATGACTTTTTGCAGCCCTATAAAATTTTCTATAAGGGCGCGTTCAACTTTAATTTCTTTTGTAGAGTGATAAAAGACTTCTGTTGATTTTTTACCCTTTCTTTTATTTTTTCTTATGCTTTTTACTTTTCCTCTAGCTTGACCGCGCTTCAGAAGCCGATTTCGGCTTCGCGACGCAAAGCTTTGCTTTGACGTCTGGGGCGAGTTTTTAGAATTAACCATCTGTTACAAAGGTATTTTTTGTTTATAAATTTAATTAGATTTTACATTTAACCCGGGCATAAGATTATATGTAACGCTGATTTATAGTTTTATAATCTAATAGTTAATTTCTAATCTGGCGTTTAACTTTATATTAAAATTTTGTTTGATATATCTCAAAAGATATTAAGTATCTCATCTTTTTCTTCAATATTTTCTTCTGGTTTTATATATTCTGAGCCAGGGATGACTGGAAGTTCGCTTTCTTCACTGTAATCCATATTATCTTTTATATCTTCTTCTGTATCTTCTCTGATAGATCTTCCATGATTTATCATGACTTTGGTTTTTTGCGGCTCTCTTTCTGCAATTTTTTGTTCATAACTTTCTTTTTCCAAATAATCTGCTTTTTCTTCTGTTTTTGACTCTAATTCAGAAATATATTGCGCAATCTCTGAAGCAACATCTGCATTGACACTTATGCTGTCTATCTTCTGTGAAACCAGGAATTTAACCATTTCTTTATTGCTTCCTGCCTGTCCGCATATGCTGGATTCAACTCCTTTTTCTTTGCATATTCTTATTACATGGGCGATCTGCGACAATACGGCAGGATGCATTTCGTTGTATAAATCCTGAACCTGCTCGTTTCCCCTGTCTATTGCAAGAGTATATTGGGTTAAATCGTTTGTTCCAAAAGAAACGAAATCAACTTTTTCTTCACAAATTTCTTTTATGATTTCAACAGCTGCGGGAGTTTCTATCATAACACCAATCTGCACCTTTTGAAACCCAATTTTCATAATCATTTTCTTAAGGTGTCTTACTTCTTCAATAGAAATTATCTGCGGAGCCATTATACCTATTTTTACTTCTTTTTTTTCTTCTGCAACTCTCTTCATTGCATTCAGTTCTGCTTTTAAAATTTCTGGATTTTTAAGAGAGAAACGGATTCCATGCATTCCGAGCATAGGGTTTGCCTCAACTTTTTCGGGAGCTCCTTGAAGATTTTGGAACTCGTCGCTGCGAATATCAGATGTCCTTACCCAGATATCATCAAAATATTCTGCTATTTTGGAAATCCCGCGGAAAATTATTTCTTCATAGTCTCTAATCTTTCCCTTTTCAAGAAAATAATTGGGATGCTTCCCAGATTCTGCAATAATTCCCTCAAGCCTTGCAAGACCAACACCCTTTAATCCTGTTTTTGCTGCTCTGGCTGCAAAAGTTGGAAGATCAAGTATTACCTTTAGCTTTGTTTTTGTCTTGGAAAAAACCTGATTCACTTGTTTTTGCGCAGATTCTGCAACTTTTCCCTTGTATATGTTTCCCGTGAAGCCGTCAACAGTTATTATTTCATCTTCCTTGAGTAATGTTGTTGCCTCTCTTGTTCCAACCACAGCAGGAATTCCCATTTCTCTTGAAACAATTGCTGCGTGCGCTGTCAAGCCGCCTTCATCTGTAACTATTGCAGAACATTTTTGCATTGTGACAACCATATCTGGATTTGTCATCTCTGTAACGAGAACATCTCCCTGCTTGACTTTTCCAAGATCTTTTAAATCGCGGACAATTCTTATCTTTCCAACGCCGATTCCTGGAGAAGCTGCCAAGCCCTTGAGAATAACTTCTCCCTTAAGCTCTTTGATTGAATCAGGGGAGAATCTTTTTTCAAGCGTTGTTATTGGTCTTGTCTGAACAATATATATTTCGTCGTTTTCTATTGTGAATTCTATATCTTGAGGCTTTTTGTAATGCTCCTCTAGATTAAGAGCTATGCTTGTCAGCCTGGTTATTTCATGGTCTTTCAGTACCTGTTGTTTTGATATTTCTTCTTTTAATTTTACTACTTCTTGTTTTCCCGCAGCATTTTTCATTATAACAATTTTTTTCTCTACTATGTTTTTCTCGATTATCTTGGAATTTTCACTAATTATATATCTGTCTGGAGTTATTTGCCCTGAAACAATGCCTTCTCCCAAGCCAAAAACAGCTTCTATGATAACATTATTGTTTTTTGCAGAAGGGTCTTTTGAGAATATAACACCTGATTTATCGCTGTCCACCATTTTTTGAACAACAACAGCCAAGCTGGCAGATTCATGCTTGAAACCTTTTTTATTTCTATAATATGTTGCTCTTGGAGTGAAAAGAGAAGCAAGACATTTTTTTATTGCAGTTAAAAGATTTTCATTGCCTTGTATGTTAAGAAAAGTTTCCTGCTGTCCTGCAAAGCTTGCTTCTGCGAGATCTTCTGTTGTTGCGCTGCTTCTTACAGCAACAAAAGCCTTTTCTCTGGATTTCTCCAAAAGATGGTCTGCTGTCTTTTCCCTTGTTTTTTCCGAGCTAAGGGTTTCATATGCATCAATTATTTCCTCTTCCATTTCATCGGGCATTTTTGCTTCTGTTATAAGTTCGCGGATTTCTTTTGTAATCTCATCAAGCTTTGCAGTATTTTCATAATCTATTTTTCCAAGAAGAATCTTTATCTTATCGCCAATTCCGGCCTTTTTTATGAAATAATCATATGCTTGCGCTGTAACAATAAACCCGGGCGGAACAGGCACGCCAAGATTGTACATCTCGGCCAGATTCGCACCCTTTCCCCCTGCAATTGAACCAGAGCTTTTGTTTAATTCTGAAAACCATTTTATGAAATCCGGTTTTTCATCTTCTTTTTTCATTAGTATAAAATAGAAGAAAATCCTTTATTAATTTATCCAACAACAATAAGAGATTATAATAATAACAATAACAACCCCTATCTACATTAAGATAATAAGGATTTATTTAACTACTAAAAATACCAAAACCAAATTTTTATTTAATTTAGTAAGACTTTGATTTGATGTAAAAATACTACTTAATAATTCCTATGAACAATAATATTTATAAATCAGATATATCTATCTTAAGTATAAAAGATGGCTGATACAAAGGGATCTGAAATCGAATCTACCTTCCGATTGAAATTTTTTCTGATAGGGGGAATAATCTTGGTTGTTGCGATTATTGTTATCATAATTGGTGTGGGGTTTTTCAAGCAATCAGATTTTGTTGAGGCAGACACAAACAAAGATGGACTACTTGATTCCAGCGAGGCAGCAGCATTTACCGATATAGATTTCTTATCTGCTGATACTAATGGAGATGGGGTTCTAACACAAACAGAATATAACGTCGCCTTAGGAAGAAGAAGTGGTGGAAGTGGCGGTAGTAGCTCAACCAATTCCGGTTTAACAGGATTCTTTGCTAATTTTATTGCCGGAATCACAGGAAATGCTGTTTCAAATAATGCTGGAAATTACATTTCTTATGGTGACGGTTGGGTTGGAATAGGAACAAATAACCCAGAAGGAGTATTAACTCTACAAAGTTTCCAGGCGAGCAATTCTGACCTTAAAGCAAGACAGGGAAAAATAACCTTTTTTACAGATATAAATGATTTTTCTTATGATGGCGGCAATGATGCCATATACCATTTTTTTAACACAAACGGCGCAGGAACAACAACATTTTCTGGAAATCTTTTATTTGGAATTGGAACACAAACTCCAACAGGGGCATTGACAGTTAAGAGCAATAGTAATGGACCTAGTGATATGAAGGGTAGACAGGGTTCCTTGACTATTTTCCCAAATATCGGAGACGATTTTTCTTATGATGGAGGAACAGATGGAAAGTTCTGGTTTGTCAATGCAAATGGGGCCGGAATAACAGCGTTTACGGGAAACACGGCTTTTGGAATTGGAACACAAACTCCAGGGGGGACACTTACAATTGCAAGCACGAACCCGGACCCAACAATTAAAGCAAGACAGGGAACAATAACTTTCTTTTCAGACTATACTAATTTCCCTTTTGATACAGATCTTGCATATGACGGGGGAAGTGACGGGATATTTTATATGGATAATGTTGGAATTGGAGGTGGATTGACTGCATTTAGAAATTTAGACCATACAGAGTTATTAACAATATTAAATTCTGGACAAATTAAAATTGGAAATCTTGCAGGAACAGGAAACAGATATGTTTGTGTGGATAGCACAGGAACACTATACGCAAGTGCAACAGCCTGCGCTTAATTAATCATTTTTTACTTTCCACTATTTGCTCATCCACCAAGCAGTTTTATTTAACACGATATCTTTAATTATTTTTGGCACTATATCACTAATTATAAAATTATTTTCAGCCACCCTAACCTCTTTTTTTTGCAATCATTATATAAAAAACTATTTTAGTTAATAAAGGTTTTTGTTAATATTAAAGTTTAAAAATTCCTTTTTCCTTGAGAGAAGATGAAAAGGGCGTGGTTGTTTTTGGTTGTGTTGATATTTATTAATTTGGGGTTTGTTTCTTCTGCTGTTTTATTTGAGAGTGACTGGAGCACCGGGTTAGGGAATAGCAGTGATGCTTTGAGAGATACTAACAAAGCAACTCCGTGGCCAATAATTACACATACAGATGGAAGGTTCCAAATTGTCGATGCTTCTTCAGAAGGTTTAATCGGATGGCCAAGTGATAATGCAGCCAAAGTATACCTAGCAACTACCAATGTCTTTGGTGGGTTTAGGATTCCAGCATCTAGCAACACTATTCCAATTCTTCCTATAGATGGATGGCGCTATTACCGTTTTTATTTTCAATTACATACGCCAGATGGTTCTGGTTATTATGATGAACAACATACTGTTGAACAGAATATTGGTGGATGGAGCACGAATAATGGTAATTGGGTATGGGGACCATCTTATGCCGCGAAACACGGAAACGGAAAATGGGAGACTTGGGCTCCTAGAGTACAAGGGACCTTTGTTAATCCTAACACTTGGCCAGATGTGGGACCTTATCATCAACCATCTCCTTATCTTGACAAGAAAACAACTTATCGCTTTGAACTTGCCCAACATAGGATTAATGAAACCACTTACAAAATGAATTATAGAGTTTATAATTCGTCAGATGTTTTAATCTGGGACGATAATAATATTATGAATGCAAATGAAGCAAAAACATATGCCCAAATTGACCCAACCTATACGTTTCAAGATATAAATGAAACTCAAGAATTACAGGTTGGACTAAATGGGTTTACAAGCAATAATGAAACTGTGTATCCTTTCATTTGGGGTTATTATGGCGCTGTCTGCGTCCGCGACGATGATTGGTGCGGAGCATACAACACATCACAAGGCGGAGGACAAAATGATTCAACTCCTGCAACACGTTCTTTAGGCTCGCCATCTGGCTTACTGCCATACAATACAACACAAACCACATTATCATTGACGACAAACGAGGCAGCAACTTGCAAATATGGAACAACACAAGGAACAACATATGGAAGCATTGCGAATACATTTGCGACGACAGGAAGCACAAGTCACAGCCAAACAGCAAGTGGATTGACGTTCAATACAACATATAATTATTATGTAAGATGCAATGATACTGCAAACAACGTAAATACAGATGACTACACAATAACATTTAGAATAAGCCATGGTCCTGATTTTACATATAACTGGAATGATTGGTATACAAATGAAACAATCAACTTTTCATTGTATAATGCAACTTATCTGCAAAATATCTCAAATGTAAAATTCGTCAATCAATACGGAAGAATACAATTCCTGCAGAATTTAAATTTAAGTTCTGATTTGAATCTGGCAGAAAGAATAAAAGTCCTTGACAAGAAAATCTGGATAAATTCATCTTTAATACCGCAATTCAACAAAAGTGCAATGTTGACATTCACTGGCGTTGGCTTTAGCAATCCAATAATCAAAATAGACGGGGTTGACTGTCCTGATACAAAATGCCAGAATGTAACATTCAACCAAACAAGCGGAC
>CAZGUQ010000001.1:39085-47883 GCA_964529375.1 Candidatus Woesearchaeota archaeon | reverse complement strand
TTTTTTGACAGTTTAAATACAGACTCATAAAACTCCTCCAAGTTTTTTCCATATCTTGCACTGATTCCAACAACATCATATTCAGGGAAAGCTTCTTCTATCTTTTTTATGCTTGATTTTCGCAAGTCGATTTTATTAGCAACGATTAAAACAGGAATTTTTCTGGCAACAAGATTTCCTATTATTGTAAGATTTACCTGGTTGTATGGGTTTTCTGTTGCATCCAGAACAATGACAACTATATCCATATCATCAAGCCACCTTATGCTCTCAACCACTCCTTGGGTAGCTTCCTTTGCCCTTATTTTTGCATCCTTCTTCTTCATCTTATATTTTAAGAAATCTTCGTAGTCTATCTTGGTTGCTATCCCGGGCGTATCGATAATCTTGAATGTCATTTTCTTGCCTTTGTATTCTATGTCAACTTTTTCCTTAAACTGGACAGATCTTGTTTCGTGGGGAATTTTGCTTACGCTTCCGATTTCCTCGCCTGTAAAGTCTTTGCAGATTCTGTTTGCAAGGCTGGTTTTTCCAGCATTCGGAGGCCCATAGAATCCAAGCTTCAACTCTCTTTTGCTCATGAACAAGCCAGAGAACATCCTTTTAAAGAAATTTTTAATTATTTTAACGACCATATAATCAGGTGTCTTAAAGGGTTTATTAAATTTTTCGTGATTTTTTTCAAGCCAGCTTTACTTAAAACCATGATGGCCATGGCCTTTTTCATCGACTTTTTCTATTATTTTTGTTATAGGTATTTCAAGCATGCCTGTTCTTTTTCCCGCATATTTCCTCATAACATATCTTATTCTTTCCCCGCTCCAGCCCGCTTTTTTTAAATTATCTTCTATATGGCTGTTTTTAAGGCCTTTTTTGATTGCATTATGCACATAATTCACCATATTATACAAATCGTTTCTATTTGGGAAAAGGTGTTTTTCATATTTTCTTCTGTACCATTCCTGCAGAACAATATAGACTATTATTCCTATAACAAGAAGAGCCAGAATCACAAGCCCGAAGATAAGCCACTTGCTTGTCTTTTTTTCCTCAGGAAGAGTTTCATTCTCTATTATGGAAAGCCTGCTTATTGAAGGAGAAATAAATGCAGGAAGATTTGCAGTGTTAATATCTTCTGTTGTTGAGAAAGAAAATGTTCCTCCTGCCAGGTCTTGCAGATTCACATAGATATATCCTGATTTGTTTCTATATATGGAATCAGACTGGAAATCTTGAAGCTCTGGCAGAATAAGATAGTAGTCATAATCAATGCCTATTTTTTCCCTGGCTGTTATTTTAAATGTCTTTACTATAGGATCAAGCCTTTCATCATATCTCCCCGAAAATTCATTGAAATCCACTTTTGTTTCCAGGTTTTCAACTTGCCAGAACAAAACCCCGTTAATATATCCCCCTTCATCGCTGGAATTGAAAACCCCTCCTGCTATATCTGAAAGAACATCTAAATCAACATAATCTGGCCCGGATACAAAAGGAAGACCTGCAGCGCTTCTTGTTTTATATACTGCCTCTGGAAGATTTATTTTAAGAATATCTGCAACTATTCCATTGTATTGAGCTTCTGTTGCATTGTTGTATCGTGATTCAAGGCTGTTTATTGTTGTTTCAACAGAAGGAAGCCCAAGAGCTTTGTTAAGTGAATTTTTAGAAAGAGGGTCAAGCAAAGCCACATCTCTTTTAACATTCGCCAATGAAGCTTTTAATTCAGAAAGCCTTAATCCTATAAGCCCTGCAGGAGAGCTAACATTTATCGAAAATGTCTTTGTGCCAGACAATCCGCGGGAGTCTGTTACATTTAAAGTCAAAGTATATTCTCCTGTTTGATTGTATGCATGTGTTGCTTTGTTTCCATTATTGCCTGTTGTAATAATTTTTGAAGTTTGGTCTCCAAAATCCCATGAAAAACTGGTTAAATTGTATTTTGAGTCAATGGTTGCGGTAAATTCTGTTGGGAATGCAGATGCTGTTTTTATTGGATTCAATGACTTTATTATTGGAACATCTTTGACCTGGATTCTTTCAGAGACAATTCTTTGGTTGTTAAACTCCAAAGAAAAAGTGTAATTTCCCAAATCTTCTGGAACAAAGAACCCTGAACCGTCAAGGTAAAGCCTCTGGAACTTTGAAGACACTTTTGCTGGAATTGTTTGCAAGTCATAGAAATTTCTCTCTGTTGTCTGGAATTCTTTTGTATATTTGACTTCCAAATTTTTTAATTCAATTCCCTGGCTTTCAACATTTGATTTTACTTTTAAGGGAATAACGCAGCCAGAAATACAATTAAGATTGCCGTATTTTTCAATTATATAATCTGATGCAAGCTCTGCAAAACTTTTTCCATCTGCCAGTGATTTATTCATGCTGATTGTTCCAACACTGTTAAATTGCTTTCCCTGCGCAAAAATCCAGAAAGCAGAGTTTTCTGTTCTTATGGGATTGCCTTGGAATCCGCATAGATTTGAAGAAGTTCCCTGGCCATATCCTCTTGTTATATAACCTCCTGCTTCGCTTCCTAGATAAATGCAGACATAGTGTTCTTGTGATCCTATAGAAGAATAATTGACGCTGCATGAAATTTCTCCTCCTTCTGCAGTTGCGTCGGGCAAATCGCAAGAGGCAACTTCTTGTGCAGAGGTGTTTGTTATTTTCTTATGGATAGATGCCTTTAATTGCCCTGAAGAGCCTGTTTTTTGTATCCATGCCCCAAGCAAAAATCCAGGAGAATCAGAAAGGTTGATTTTCTGGCAGACAGCAGAGCCAAAAGACAAAGTAACATCTTCCATTGGCAAACTTGAATTAAAGCATCCTTGGTTTTTTAATTCCATGCAGCTTCCAGAGTCAAAAACATTTATGTTCCTGAAATCAACAGAAGAATCATCAAGGAAATCAATTTCAACTTGGCTCGTGCAGGCAGCAGCTGCATTGCTTGCTAAATCAAATTTAAAAGAATCTATGCTTACAATGTTTCCTGTAAGTTTTATTCCATAGGTGCCTGATTCTCCAGAGCCAAGGGTTGTTTGCTTGTTTGAGCTGCCGCTGGTTGCAGTGAAATCCGGATTGCAATCAAGAGGGCTGCACGAATAATTATATCCCAAATTTCTTTTAAGAATTTCAGAAAGATTTATTTTATTTTCCCAAGAATCTTCAAATTCAGAATCAAGAGGCTCGGAAGAAAAGCTCATATTGACCCAGCCGCGAACGCCTTCCTCTGGCCCATATACTTTTTCTATTGAATAATTTGGTCTTCCGACGCTATGACCTGCGGAAATTGATGATAAGACGAAAATTGTAGATAATAAAAGAATACTTGCGAATAATACTAAAGCAATCTTGTTTTCATTAAAATTTATTAAATTAAAACCCCTTTTACCAACCATTTTTTGTATACTTTTATAATAGAATTTAATTTATAAATATTCTCGTGAGTTCTCTTATCTTTTTTTCCTGCCTTTTCTTACATTGATTGTCCAATAAATAAGTGCAATAAGAACAACGGCAGCAATTAAATTCCCAATACTGAAAAAAGGCAATGGTATTTGTGCAGGGCAAGCTAAAGAATCTTCTACACCATTGTCAGCAGCACACTGTCCAGCTAGATTCTGCGGATCGTTCTGTCCTGGATTTTCAGGAGACCATTCCCAGCTTGTCAGCCACGTGATTACCAGCAATCCCGGGGTTTCTTCATCATCACAGGTATCTGTTGTGTCTGCGGTATAGAAGCATGTTCCAACCCCGTTTCCTGCAGGAGTGCCTGTACATTGCCCGAAATTAAAGTTGCAGTTGCTGCATCCTAAAGGTCCTCCTGTATATTCATCAAAATCAGCGCATGAAAATCCATCAGTATCTGTTCCGTCGCAAACCTCTCCTGTATCTCTAATGCCATCATTATCACAAGCAACATAACCATTACATTGGGTGAAAATAAATCCATTGCAGTTTGAATTGCAAGATAATGTTCCCCCTGTATATTCATCAAAATCAGTGCATGCATAACCATCTTTGTCTGCCCCATCACAGATCTCTCCCCCTTCCCTAATTCCGTTTCCGCAAGCAGGAGCATCAAGATAACTTATTCCTGGCTCGCAGCTCGATATTGTTGTATTCCAATAGCAAAAACATTCATCAACGTTTGAAGCGTCGCAATCAATGCCAAGACTAGAAGAAAAACTACTTTCAACATCAATAACACAGGCATTATTATCACAATCAGATTGCGGCGCTTCTCCTGAATTTATTACATTTGTATAATCTCTGCAATATACAACAGGAACAACACTGCAATATTCCGGTTCTTCTTCCACAAGAAGACTGTTGCTGCTTGTTTGTGTTTCACTAGGATTGGAAACAACAGTTGCTCTGAATGTATATGGAGTGCTATCAGCAGGCCCAACGTTCGCCCATGTTCCGTTTACTTGTGTGCTTCCACTTCCGAAATTCACAGGAGCCGGAGTAGCAATCACATTACTTCCCTGTAAGACTTCAAAAGAAATTTCGACACCACCACATTCTAGAGAACCATCAACAATCATCTCAACACTTCCTCCGACATTAGCATTAGGGCTTTCCCAACTTGCACCAGTTAAATCACAAGAAGCAGGAGACGATACAACAGTACAAACTATTCTCCTATTATTCGTAATAGATTTATAATCATTAAAACCCCCAAGGTGTGCATTTGTATCAGCAGAAATTCCTATTATTTCTCTTTCATTTGAAGCTAATGTCGTATTAACAAAACCACAATTTGCTAAACCATCATAACAGACATTATTAACATAACTTGTCAATTCCGGTCTTTCAGCATGAGCGTTTGTCACAGAAGCAAGTCCAAGAATTTCGTTATTTGCAATACATGTTGTATCTCCCGAACCCTCTTCACAACACAAAACATTATTGTAATTTCCTTGGCCTGCAAGTTCTCCATGTGCATTGGTTGAAGCAGAAAGGCGCATAACTATATTATTCCCATTATTAGTACATGTGGCAGAAGAAGTTTCAATATAACAAATAGAGGAGACAAAACCAATATTTAATAAAAAAAGAATAATTCCTAGAGACAAAATTAGTAAACCAAATTTATATTTATTTGACATTTTATTCGTAATAATAACAGCAAATTTGTCCTGTTGCTGGTGGCTCATCTTCAGCAGTTCTTGTCCTTGAGTAAAATCCGCTTTTTGAAGGGCATGCTCCCGCTATTGGAGTTTCCCATGTTCCTTCTAACCCAGAACATGTTTGATCAGAAGCTACTTGTGAATTTCCTTCTGGCTGTGCTGAACAAGAAATTCCAGGACATGCCTGAACACCATAACTTGAATATATAGCGTTTGTTAAGAGTTCATTACAGGTTGCAGTTGAAGTATCTGTAACTTTTCTTTTAACATCACAAAATGAAGTTTTTTGGTCAGTATCACATGCAAAAGCACATTGTTCAGAAAGAGGGCTTGGTTTTTCTTCTTTTCCTACAGATAAAGTGTAAATTAAAACTGCGGCAAGAACAACAACAAGAATTATGATTATAGCTATACCAATTTTACTCAAACCCCTCTTTTCAAAACCCATTCATTAACAAGTAAATAGAGTTTTATAAATATTATTATCGTATTTAGAAGTTCAAACCAAGAACATATTTCAATCCCAACCAATTTCTTGCGCTTATATTCCCTTCACCATGTTTGTAAGAATCTTCATTTCTACTCTTTGCTAGTTTTACATCTGCAAAAAGCGGAATTGTTGAGATATTTCCTGATTTTTTTGAAGTTGTTTTTGTAGCCGGAAGCCTCCATGCATGCCCGGGCAAACCAGAAGCATGTCCTCCTTCATGTCCAATAACAACAGAGCTTGACAAATTACCACTATCATCTACACCAACATGAATTTCTGCAATATCAAGATAACCATCTTCAGTTTCATCGTTTGCATTAGTAAAACCGACTACTCCTTTTTCTGGATAGACAACGAGTCTTCCATAATCTAGTGGTTTTTCAATTACCCATCCATTTTCAATTCTGACATTTTTTATCCTCCCAAACCACGCACCAAGACCTGAAGAATCAAGGAATCTCCGAGCTATACTATCTGCAGTTGTTGAATTGAAGTATCCTTGTGTAGAATCGCAGGTAGAATTACAGTAACTTCTTGACACAATTACTTCAGGACCTTCAGAATTCCATTTTAATATAATTGGATTCCAATTCATAGAACCAACCGTGTCTGGATTTTCTATTGTTCTAGCAGACAAAACTTCTGCAGCATGCCTCCTAAAATCTTCAGGAGTTATTCCATTTTCAACCAAACCAGTGTAGGGTGTGACCCTAAGTGGAAGATCTCTTTTATCTCCTTTAGGAAATTTCATAGTTCTGATATAACTAGAATCCTTTCCATTTTCAATCCATCTTGCTCTAATAAGGATATCCTCGGTTAAATCAGCAATCCTGTGTTCAAGTTTTTTGCTGAATGAACCAGAAGTACTCACAGGGATACTATCTAATAATTTTAGATAACCAACTTCAGTAGAATCGTAACCTGCTGTCCGGGTGTTGCTAAAATTGAAGACATTAACAATTCCTGGAACTCGTTGATGTGTTTCAGCGTCTTCAAGGAAACCAGAAACATCAAGCAAATCATAAATCCGCCCGCCCTGCAATGTTGCCGTGCTTGTTTTTCCTCTGCTGTTTTTTAGCACGATATCTGCTTTCCATGCTCCCGTACTATCATCAACAGAACTAAATACTAAATCATAACCATTTCTATTAACTGAAACCTTGCCATCAGAGATTATATTATCAATAATAACAGGATTGTCTCCTGGGTTTGGGTCAGAATTCTTTATTCTTGATTCAAGATTTATGCTCACGCTGTCTCCTTCATTCATGCTTAATGAATCTGCAGGAATGCTGGAAAGATTAATAACAGGAATGTAATCTTTTACTGCTCCCGTAGTTGTATCTGGCTTTAATCCAGGAATATCTGAAATGAATCTGTATGCTCCGGGAACATCATATGTTTTTGTGAAAGGAATTTGAGATTTTTTTATTACCATGGAATCAACCATAATTTCATCTCTTTGAACCCTGACTTTTGCACTATCGAGATTCTCCATCGCCGTTGCACTATAGGTTACTCTAAGAGAATCTTCAGGGACAGCAGAAGATTGCGAAAAGCTTTTTGTTGGCGGCGGTTGTGGGGAAACATTAATTGCAATAGGACCATAACTTGCCGTTTGTCCTTTTGTGTCTGTACACTCTACTTTTAATTGTGAATTTCCAGGTTCTGTGAAAGTTAAGATGGTGTCTATTGGATTTTTTCCTCTATAAATTATTTTACTTCCACTGAGAGAGTATTCGCTTATACCCTTATCATCTATGCAAGAATATCTAACCTCCACAGAATGGGGAGCCATACCCTCTGTTGGTCCAATATAGGGAGAAACTGCTTTAGGCATTTCATCAATTTTCGGCTCTATAGGACCATCGCCACATGCCAGGGAAGAACCCAGAAACAATGCCGTCGCTAATGTAGAATATCTATGTTTAGGAGAATATGTTAAAACTTTTCCAGCCCTTGCTAATTCTTGATATATAAAACTGTTTTTTATCCCGCTCATTAAACCATTTTTTTCCATCTTATTTTAAAGCCGAACTTATATAAAAAATCTACCAGAAATAGGTATTTAAGCCTTATGGTTTGTTGTCACTGAAAAGGGGAAATAGATGGTGGTTTGATTAAATTAGATAGTAAATACTATTAATTTTTAGTTATTTTGTTTTTATTATAGCAGTTACAGGATTATGGTCTGAAATATCGTTATCTATACATTCTACTTTAGTTATCTTGAACTTGTCTTTATACACTATTATGTAATCTAGTGTAATCGGGACTTTATCATGGGAAAAATCTGTTGGCATAAAGGATTCATATGGCTTAATCAAATAAGAAATTTCATAATCTTCCTCTACAATTGCTTTTAAATCTTCAACTATTTTCATGTTAAAATCTCCCGCAATTATTGGTTTTATTTTTCTTTTTATACACCATTCCAAAGTCTGTTTTAAATGTTCTTTTGAACCTTTATTTGTGTTTTCAAAATGAACATTAATTAAGTCAATATCCCCATTAGGTGTTTTTATAATTACATGCATAAAACCAAATTTTTTATTTTTCTCAACAGGGGGTAGGATAATTAGTTCTGAATGTTTGATAGGATATTTTGATAAAATCCCAAAACCATAATGCATAACCCAACCAATAGATTTGTCATGCCATTTTTCCATTTCCATAAGTTTTCCAAATTTTGAATTTGGATATTGAACTTGTTCATTTATTTCTTCAATTTGATTTTTCCATTTATCTTTTAGCCTTTCATCATAAGATGCTTCCTGTAAAAAAACAATATCTGCCCTTTGTTCTTTTAAGAAATTAATTACTTTTTCTTTTCTATTTGTCCATTCATAATATCTCCAGATATTTATTGTTAAAACTTTTATTTTCATTATTTTAAAGGTAAATTTGTATTTATTTAAATCTGATGATTTGCCACTTCTTTTCCATGTTCAAGTGCTGCTTTTGCACATTGAGTATATCTTGGTTCTAGTTCTGGATCATTAGCTATTATTTCAAGGGTTTCTTGTTTTACATTAGGATTTCTACTGACGATTCTTAGGACGTAACCGTATCCTGTTTCTCTCCCAATCCCTGTAGCAATATAGTGCAGATAATCTGAAGGACAATGGGAACTAGTAGTTATAGATGCTTGAATCTCCCACGAATCTGAATCT
>CAZGUQ010000001.1:12683-39075 GCA_964529375.1 Candidatus Woesearchaeota archaeon | reverse complement strand
TTCTCTTTTGCAAATTTCTTCAAAAATTTTTGTTTGATGCGAATTAGAAGATCCCCAAATAGTTGCAATTCTCATCAATAAATCATTGTAACCTATAAGAGAGGCTCTTTCATTTTCTGGAGTTAAGGGAGAATAAGCCCTGTGAAAACCAGAAGACCAATTTGGATTTTTTATTTCTTTTCCATGTTCATCAATCATCAGATTCCATATCCTTTTTTTAATGTTCGTTATGTGGAATCTTTGTCTATCAAATTGATCAGCTAATCCCTTCGGAGATTCAATTCCATATTGTTTCATCAACTCAAAGGTTCTGTTAAATACTGAATTTAAAGTTCTTTCATCTAAAAAAGTTAATCCTTCATCAGAAGTTCCTTTGTTAGTTAAAAGTATCTCATTCCTAAAAAGCAGATTAAAATGAAGTGCGTCTATTGCCTTAGAAAATTCAAGAAGGCTTATCAGTCCATTTTGATATAAATTCTGTAGCCCTTGTTCTGCAACAGGTCTCTCTTTTTGCGCCCTGTCCCAGTCAGAATATTTTCTGCTCATTAGTTGATTAAACCAATGAATAAACAAATAGTCCCTGCTTCCCCCATCACAATATTTTACATTTATCGCGCCACTTCTAATTCTCTGTTTGAAATATTGCTCAAAATAGAATTTTTGAAAAACAATATTCCTAGTCATTCTTTCAGGCCCACCAAATTCATCTTGAATTTGCTCCATACTTCTTCCAATACTTTCATCTCCGCACACAAATCTACTTTCTAAAACCTGATTTCCTTCCGTAATGCTTTTCTGGGCAAAAGTTGTAGTTTCTTCAAGAGTCCCCCATTCAGGAAGGTCTATTTTACAAAATTTAAATGGTTCTGCTAATTCCCTAAACCTATTTTTGAAATCCATATACCTATGAGATTTATCTCTATAGACCAACATCATGTCTAAATCTGATTCACAGACCATTTCTCTTCTTCCTGGAGAACCATACAAGAAAGCGGCAATGCCCTCTCTACTTTGATTATCTGATTGTTCTACTGTTAAATCAAATAATTCTCTTATTACATATTCCATAACATCAGAGTAAGCAACAGCCATGCTTAGCCCATCATAATTTTGCGAGGAATTTACTTTAAATCTGGTTCTATTTCTAATTTTCTCTTTCGTTCTGTTAAAATCTTCAAGTATCTCTAATAATTCCATCGTAACTATTAAATAGTAAAAATTTATAAATGTTTGGCTTTTATCCTATTTATGAAAATAATTTGTTTAGATGGGTGTAGTGGAACAGGTAAAACAACCCAATATCATTTACTTAATAGTCATTATGCTAGAAGTAGATTAAGACTTCTTGCTGTTATAGAAAAAGATTATGAGCCATTTAAATCTACTATTAAAGAATGGTATAAAGCAAAGGGTCCGAACATACCATTTAAGGAAGAAGATGTAAGAAATTTTGCGAAAGCCAGATACGGAACATTTATGAGAAATTTTTCTCATTTAGGGAATGAACTTGATTTATTGTTAATGGATAGATATTTTTACACTAGTGCAGTTTATCAGAGAAATTGCGGGTTAAATCCAAAAGAAATACTACAAATAAATATTGATTATGGTGCACCAATGCCAGATTTAACATTCTTGTTTGATGGCGATCCAGAAATATGTTTTGAAAGAGCAAATAAGCGAAATCAAGCAACTGGAGGAAGACATTTATTTTCAACAAGCCCAGAGAGAATATGGGAGATAAGAGAACAATATCTAAAACTTATGGATGGAAGAAAGGAAGTAAAAATCATTGATGTTCATAGACCTATTCTAGAGATTACTCCAGATTTAATCACAGAGATAAATTCTGTTTTATAATACTAAACATTTACTTTAAAGCCCAGTTATTAGTTATTTTTATAAAGCACAGGAAATTGTTGATAATATATGGAGAGATATCCCCCATCTTTTTATACACAACCAAGATTCCCGCCGCATCAACAGAATCCTAATGTTAAACAGCCGGAAGAACCAAGTAAAAAGATATTTTGGATTCTCGGTGCTGTTCTTTTCGTAATTATCGGTGCTTTGATGTATATACTTCTTATTGCCCCAAGTTCAGGAGAAAGCTCAGGAGAGAGTCTTGGAGGAGAATCGCAGCCTACCCCACAATCCCAAAGCATTGTTTCCTGTGAAAATTGGAATTGTTTTGTAGATGCCTCGGAAAATTGCAACCAGGCAAACTTCACAAATACGCTAAGTGTAGATTTTTTTGGAGTAAATATTACGGGAATTACATATTATGAACTAAAAGGAATTGAAGACAGCCAATGTACATTTTATTTAAGGACAGAAGAAGCCCATATAAGCTATACAAATGAATTAAAACAGCAAATGCTTGATAGTGGCTTAACACAGGAAGAAATTGAACAGGCAGAGCAGCAAACAAATGAGCAATATAATTTGTTGGAAGGAAGAGATGGACAATGCACTATAGAAACCAGCGACTTAACCCCTTTACTAACAGGATGGAAAGACGGAAATTTTTCTGGAGGAACTTCTTGCAGTTTGACGGATTCTGGAAAATGGGAATGTGAATATACTGGAGATTGGGAGGTATTTAGCAATTGTGAAGGAGATTATTTCAGTTCAGAAGGAAATTTCTAAGTTATTCCCTCAAGAACTCTATAAATCTGCCAAGCAGAGCAGGTGGCAGAATAAATATCAATCCAATTGCCATGAAAAAAGAGGAAACGTTGTCTCCAAACTTTCCAATATCAGGAATAATTATTTTTCTAGTGTTATTTAATAATTATTATACTACATTATCATCCAAAACTTTCTTAAACTTCTCTACTCTTAATATCTTATGTCTCAGAAAAAACAAATAACAAACTTCGCTCTGAATCCCGATGAGAAAACAATGGAACAGTTTAAATCTTGTTACTCAGAGCCCTATGTCGTAAAAGCCTCGCTAATGCCTGATGCTCATGTTGGATATGTTGCTCCTATTGGCGCCGTGCTTGCCACTCGTGGTTTTTTAGTTCCTGCATGGGTTGGCTATGATATTGGCTGCGGAATGACTGCAGCAAAATTACCCAAAAATATTTTAAGTGATTTGAAAAAGAAAGCCAAAGAAATTTATCATGCAGTAAAAAGAAATGTGCCCATGGGCCTGGGAAGAATGCACAAAGACGATTCAAGAATAACAGCGAAGACAAAGGAAGAATTTCAGAAAATTTTAAATCAGTTTAAAAAAGGCTCTCACAACAAACAAGTTCTGCAATTTCTAGAATCTGGAAAGACATTAAGAAGTCTTGGAAGTCTTGGCCATGGAAATCATTTTGTGGAATTGGATTCAGATGAAAAAGGAAATCCTTGGATTGTTGTTCATTCCGGCTCTCGCGGAATAGGGCACTGGATTGCAACATTATATATGAAAAAATCCTCTGGGAAAAATATTGGCTTCGAAGAAACATATCCAATAAAAGAAGATTCACAGGAAGGAAAAGAATATTTGAATTTGCTTGATTTTTGCCTTGAATTTGCAAAACTGAACAGGCTGGAAATTGTAAAGCAAGTCGTCCTTGCAATTGAAAGTATTCTCGGGAAGAGAATAAAATACACAATCTGGACAAATAAAAATCATAACCATGCTCTCAAAGAAGGTTCGTTGTTTGTTCATAGAAAAGGAGCAACACCTGCAAAGAAAGGTGAGCGTGGCATCATTCCGGCAAACATGAGAGATGGCTCTTTTCTCGTTGTTGGGAAAGGAAACAAGGATTTTATTTCCAGCTCATCGCACGGAGCAGGAAGAGCCATGAGCAGAACACAAGCAAAGGAAACTCTTGATGTTTCAGCGTTTAAAGAAGAAATGTCTCATGCAGGAGTCACAGGAGATTTCTCTCAGAAATTTGTTGATGAAGCACCAGAAGCCTACAAGAACATTTACAAAATTCTTGGTTTGCAAAAGAGATCAATCACTGTTTTAAGTCACCTGAAGCCGTTTGTGAATTGGAAATAAGTTATAAAATAGTTTAATAAAAATAAATTTATTTTATTATTATCTTTGAAAATCAATTTTTCCTCTCTCTGCTATATTCATCAATATATCCTGCCCCTCTGTCACTAAATCATCCATATTTTTTCTATTTATATCTGCTAAAAATTTATCAACAGGAAAACCAATACTTCTGAAATATTGCTCTGCTTTCTTCATGTCTCCTCTTGTGACGGCACGATATTTTTCCACCATTATCAAAACCGATTTGTTATCTATTTAAATATTTGTTTTAATGATTATGTTAAGCCAACAGTGACGGGATGGCAAATTTTGTAGTTTTATCGTCTATAAAAGACATATAGTTAAAGTTTAAATAATTGCCCTTTTTGGTTAATTAGAATATGCAAATGTCGTCGGTTAATCGTCAATTTAATAGTATTTATCGCCTTTTAAGTTAACGCAATCGTTTTAATCTACTTCTGCCAGCAAAACATCTTCAATTGCCTTGGTTCGTATGTATCTATCGTGGCTGAAATTATAACAGATTCCGCATAAACATTTTCTTCATTGCTTTCAGACAAAGAGCACAAATCTTCCTGGTTGCAGATTTTAGCAGTGCAATTAAGCCAGCTAGGAGACTTGGCTTCAATCTTGTTTTTTACATCTATTGGAAAGCTATCCCATTCCACTGTTCCCGACGTGGCAACAATATCTTCTCTTAATGTGCTGTTCAGCTGGATTTCTCTCAGAACAGCTCTTTCTGAATTCTGGATTCTGATGGAAAGGCCCTCATCTCCTCTCTGATTTTGATTTATGACTATTAAGACAACAACTGCAATAAGCAATATTGCCGTAAGTGCTTCAACAATCCTTATCCAGCCCCTATTATTTTTTGGAAAAAAATTATCGCTGAAAAATTTCCTATTTTTTTGTCTTTTATTATTCATTTGATATTTCATTTTTAAAGCCAAATTCGTTTTTAATATAGCAACCCACGGGATGATTATCACGTCTGATTTTATTCATTAACATCTTTTATTTCCATCACCAGACAATAGCATCTATGAATCCAATTTCTCTTGCTCCATTTGTTTTTATATATTGGACAGCAACGCTTTCCGCATAAACGCTGATTGTCACATTTACTTCAGGAGTTTTTATCTGCGTTCCATTGCTATAAGTAAATGCAAAGCCAAAGTTATCCAGAGAGCCAATATTCATGTTCTTTTTTAGCGTTTCATAGTCTGAGGTATAATTGTCTAGGAGAGATATAATTTTTGATTCAAAGACAATATTTTCTGTTTTTGACAACCCCAAAATATAGCCTGGATTGCCGTTCTCGTCTAGAATCTGGCAGGAGCCGATAGAACCTGATATATCCTGGAATTCTTCAGAATTATAAATCCTGAAAAAAGCGGCTCCGCTTCCCCCTCTATCAATCTGAAGATCTGTTCCAATTCCAACATTTAATAAATTTTCAGAATCATCTCTTACAAGAATATTATTGCTAAGCCCCATATTGCTTAAAAAATTATTTAATTCAACGCAATTATTTCCCGGATTGTTCAAACCCACAGAAACTCTTGTAAACTCTCCAGAGGTTTTCTCAAGAAGCTCTATCTTGACGTTTTCAAGGGCGTTTTCTTTTTCTCTTTCCTTGCCAATCTGCGAATCAAGAAGTATATACATAAAAATAATAAATGTTATGAACAAAAGAGAAGATATTACAATTCCAACATGAGAGGCTTTTTTGTTATTAATTTGATATTTCATTTTTAAACCCAAATCTATTTTTAATTTGTTGCTGATTATGATCCTTTAATCTTTTTACTGCTAACGTTATTTCTTTCTTGCTAACTTTGAACATATTCAATTTCATCCTCCCAAAATCAAGTTAGCCCCTGCTGAAATCATGAAAGAGAGAAACATTAGTATGAAAGAATGCCTTATTCCCGGCTTTATGTTTCCCTCTGAAAGCTTTCCTATAACCAATCCGGAGAAAAATCCCTGGATAAGAAGAAGATACAAGAAGGCATTTGCTATGTCTTGCTCATCTATAGGGGTTCCTCCCCCAATACCAATGCCGCTTATCCCAAGAGAAGCCCCTGAAGGAATTATGTTAACAATCATTGGGAGAATTTGAAACTGCAAAACAAGAATGATAATTATAAAAACAAAGAAGATAATATAGCCCTGGACAACAAGAGTTGAGATTGCGGCCTGCCTTTCTTTTTTAAGTTTGTCTGAAGTGCTGACAGCTTCTGTAACAGATTCTAAAATCCCCCCTATCTCTCCCCCGCTTCTTTCTGCCTGGCCGATTAATGTCAATGCTCTTGAAACAGTTTTGTTGTTAACGTCTTTTGAAAAAGTCTGCAATGCTGTTCCCAGGGGAATGCCAAGAGAAATTTGATTGGCAAGTTTTCTGATATTCTCTCCAAGAACGCCATAGGATTTTTCTTTTACATTGATTATGCTCTTGCTTATCGGCGTTCCTGTTTTCACGCTTTCAACAAGATTCCTCGCAAATTCAAGGAACATATCTTCTTTCTCTGCATTTACATTTGTTTCATGAACTACGGCAAAAACAAAAGGTGCAGCCACGCATAAAACCCCAAATCCAATTAGGAAAAAGAAAAATCTCGTATCAATAAATAGAAGGGAAACAGCTATTATTGCAATCCCAATCCCGATTCCAATCCAATGCCCTGTTTTTAATTGCATTTTTATTTACTTTATTTTAAGTTTTTTTAATATATACTTTCCATATCTTGTTTTAAATAAAATTTCTATAAATATGAATATTAGTAAAATATGAATAATAGAGGACCATGTAGTACTTATTTTATCTTTTAATATAATATTTAATAAATTGCCAATTAAACTCCCAACTATTAAAGTTAAAACTAAGAAAAGAATTATCATTAAAAATAACCTGAATTTTTCTTTCATCTTCTATGTCCCCTCCGGCTGCTTTATTTGAAGGAATGCGATGAAAAGTACGTTCATTACAGAAACACCAAGAACCATTACAAGAGTTATCATTCCCGTGCTTAAGCTTATCCCTAAGCCGCTGACCCTCATCATCATGAGCAGCAGCATGAGAATCATCGGCGCAGCAATAACAACACTGATATAAATATCCATGAAAGTTTCTGCAGCCTTGGAATGCTTTTCTCTTTCAAGCCTGTGTTCAAATAATAATGTTTGCGCCCTTTTGTCGAAAAATCCAGGCAAATCACCTCCTGAATTAATTGTCGTCGCAAGCCCGTTGTATAAATCTCCCAGTTTTCTGCTTGGAGAATTAAAAGCCATGTTTCTCAATGCAGTTACAAGATCATAGCCGTAAATATTAACCTCATTAAGAAGCTTTGTAAATTCCTTTTCCAGAAAAGGATATTCTTCTGTTGTAAGAATAATCTGGAAAATCTTGCTTGGCTCTATCATTGAATTTGATATTGAAGACATGTGTATTGTCGCAAAAGGAAGTTCTTGGTTTATCCTGCCTTCTATTGATTTTTTCTCCATGCTTGGATAGAAATATGTAAAAAGGAAAACAATAGCAGGGATTGCAAAAATAATCCAAAAAACCATGAGAAATCTGGAGCCAAGGCTTTGCTCAACAGAAACCAGGAAAGGAGGCGAGGCAACAAGGCTGAAGAACAGGAAAAAAAGCATTACAAATATAGAGGCTATGAATGCAACAAGAGTTGTGAAAAACATTACAGAAATATATGTCGCAGGGACAAATCCGAGATTAGCTCTTATCAAATCCCTTCTTAATGAATAGAATTTTCCCCTGTTTAGAAGATTCATGGAATAATTGTAGAATGTCCTGCTTGCAATCTTGACATACAAGCTCGGCTTTTTTTCTTTTTTCTTTATGGTTTTTGCTTCTTTTTTCTTCATTCTTTTCAAAGCCAGTTTTTCAAGCTCTGGGACTTTTTCCTTTTTAATAACATTGCCTTTGGAAGCAGGCATTTGTTTTTGCTCTTGTATTTTCTCTGGAATTTTTGGCTGTGTGAGGGGTTTTGGAACAGAAACATTCTCAACAGCATCGGAAAAATCTTGTCCATATTTTTTCATCAAGCTCTTAAGTTTTTGTATTTGCGAAGAAATAATTCTCCTTTCTGCCCCATTTACTATGTTTTTCAGGTCTTCAGAGAGTTCATTTATCTGGTCTGCAATTTTTTTTTGCATTTCAAAACTTTCCTTTGCTTTTTCCATTTTATGAATTTTTTATTTAATTTTTTATTGGGATTTTGCCATGGAACTTATCATTCTTTGCAGCTCAAGAACCTGCTTTTTTACTATATTAAATTTTATAGCATCTTTTTTGTTGTATGCCTGATCAAGCTTTTCCATCTGCTTGCCAAGAATTTTTATAAGATAGCCTATGTCTGAATTCAATGCATCCTCTTTTTTCATAAATGAAATAAGGGAAAAGTGTTATTAAATATTTCTTTTAAGATTGAGCAACCCCGTATTTTGCAAGAACTTCTTCGGGTTTCTTGTAATACTGTGTTATTACATCCTGGAATTGCTGGTAGTTGAAAATCTTTTTCTGATAAAGATTGTAAATAAGATTGACTCTTATCCTGAATTCTGCCTCTAATTCCTGGAATGTTATTCCAAACCTTTTTGCGATTTTCTCAAAAATCTTGCTGTTCTTCTTGAAATAGAAATTATCATCACTTGGATTCCAGATAAAAGGCGTGTTTGTCAAGGCAACGCCTTCCGGAGTGACATTTATTATTTCAACAATTTCTTTGAGCTTTCTCGTTTCCTGCTTTTGAGCAATAGCGTGCGTCATTATGCATACACAGTCAAGTACGTTAAGAAGTGTTGGTGAAAGTTCTATTGGCGGAGTTTCAAGCCTTTTTATTACAGTATCAACAGAATCTGCGTGCATAGTGCTTATTGAGCTGTGCCCTGAAGCCATTCCCTGGAAGAGAACATAAGCTTCTTTTCCACGAACCTCGCCAACAATGACATAATCTGGATTCTGCCTGAAAGAGCTTTTAAGCAATGTGAATAAATCTATTTCTCCAACATTTCCCGCTCCGGTAGCGCTGCGAACAACACTTGGAAGCCAGTTCTCTCTTGGAAGGTTTAGTTCTCGGGTGTTATGAACGAAAACGTTATTGCAAAGAAATTTTTCATGTTCTGGAATGCTTAGATCAAAAACTTCTGTTTCTTCTGAACTTACCCTTTTTACACTCTTTACCTTATCCCAGAATATATCATTATGGGAGATATCGTTGAATTCTGAGCCTGCAGGAGCAATTTTTTGCATATAGTTTCTGCCTATATTCTGAAATCCATTGAGATATCTTGATTGCAGTTTTATTTTTAATAAAGAATTTAGTTGTTTTAATCTATCAGAACTCAGGGGGATTACATCTGAAACTGTGTGGTGCGCTGTTTTGTCCATTTCCAGCAAAATCCTGTTCTTTCTCTTCTGCAAAAACCCTATCTCTTTGAACTTGGAAATGTTTTCAGAACTTGATACAGCCATATTAATGCATTTATCTTTTCTGTTAAAGTCATTAATTCTTGCTATTATGCCAAGCCTGAGAAGCAAAGTTTGCAAGTCAGAAAGAAGCTCGTAGCTTTGGGAAGCACAAGAAACTTCAAATTTTTTAACAGTTCCGTCGGCGCTGAAATATCCTCTTATAAAATGTTTTATCTGTTCATTTGACAGGTTAAGTATGAATTCCGGAATTTTTTTTGTAGAAGAATATCCATCAAAGCCAAGCACGTTCTTCATCATTTTATAGAAAATGGTGCTGTGAATCCTCATGGAAACCCCGCCATCATTCATCCGGGAAAACCCTGCGCCGAGATATTCTTTTACTCTCATAAAAACATCTATGCACTCCTGGTCAATATTTGATAGTATGACAGAATTGCCATTGTAATTATCATAGCTCCCATCTCCGAGCCACAAACCGCAAAACTCAAGAAATTCCCTGCTGACTTTAAACAAAATAGGAACAGAAGATTTATTCTTGCTTTTTATTCTGATCTGCGATAATTCCCCCTGCGAGAATCTTTCCCCCAATTTCATAAATTCTTCAATTTTTATTATGTTATTTCCTTTCCACCATCTGAATCTTTCTTTTTCAACTTTCAGCATTTTGTAGTTATATTTTTCAAGCATTTTTCCGATAGGCTCTCCCTGCAAGAAATCATCTTTGAAATGTTCTAAATAGTTGATGAGGTTAATCCCTCTTGTTTCCCTGCCTTCTATTGGAAGGGTTCTTGGCACAGCAATAAATGATTTATTTTCTTCCAAATTCAAGGGAGTTACTTCCTGAAGAGAATTATCTTTTCCTAATGTGAAGAGGGAATGGTCTTTGGTTACTTTAATTTTTCTGCCTGTTCTGGTTAGAATCTCATAAATATCCTTCTTCACCTTGTGTTTTATATGAGAACTTGGCTTAATCCATTTTATAATTCCCTTTTCATCAAGAGTCATGACTTCTGCATCTATTTTCTTATCAACAAACTCTTTGATAGTAATATTTCTTACCTTTCCGTTTTCTCTGATTATTATTTTAGAGTCTCCTGTGACGCTGTCTTCGATACTTACAACCCTGGCCTCCGGCGGAATGAAAAAAGCAATGGCATTTAACAGCGTCGTCTTCCCAGAGCTTGTTCCTCCTGTAATGAGAATGTTCATTTTATATTGCACAAGAATCCAGAGATAAGCAAGCATTTCCGGGCTCAATGTCCTGAAAGACAGGAGCTGCGGCGGCGTCCACGGTGTTTTTGTGAATTTACGAATTGTGAAGGTCGGCCCTCTGCTTGTTATATCTTTCGTGTAAGTGGCATTTACTCTTGAACCGTCGGGCAATGTTGAATCCAGGATAGGAGATGCATATGAAATATATTTTCCAGATCTTTGGGCAAGTTTCTCAACAAAGCTTTCAAGCCTGTCCGCGTCATGAAAAGCAAGATTTGTCTTTAAATTCCTGAAAACCCTGTGGATGACATAAACAGGGCCGTCAACGCCATTGCATTCTATATCCTCTACAAAATAATCCCTTAGCAAGGGCTCTGTTTCGTTGAATCCGACAAAGTCTCTTATTAGATAGTAATATATTTTCTTGTAACTTTCATAAGAAAGATTAAGCCCAAGCTCAAATGCAATAATTTTAAACCTCTTGTCTATGTATTCCAGCAGCTTTTCCTGCTCTTTTTCAATAACGACATCAAAGTTTATCAAATCCCTCATGGCCGGAAGAATCTGGTCTCTATATCCTTTCTCTGTTTCAGTAAGAACAGGCTCTTCTATCTCATAGATGACTTCATACTCTTTTGGATCCCAGTGTATGTGTATGAATGCAAAAGGCGAAATGACTGCGTAACGAACATCTATCTTTGTTTTGTCTTTTATTTTTTTCAATCCTGGAATCTGAGGATTAAAGTTTACCATAACCCTCGGAAAATCTTTTATTCCTGGCATTAAATCACCTCTATTTTTATTGTACCTCTATATTTATTATTGGATTTCCCTGGCTGTCTGTTCCTCTGTCAGCTATCAAAACAATGTATGGAACAGGAGCTTTATCAAGCTTTTTTTCCTGTTCTGTGCCTTGATAAGTTAAATTATATTGTCCTGTGTAATTCAAAGCCAGAGTTATTATATTAATCTTGCCTTCCTCTTCTGTGTTTGCCGTTATCTTTCCAATTGTGATGTTTTGGCCTGGCTGGCTGTATTCGTAGCTACTTTCCAATTCAAAAAAAATCATGTCTCTTACAGAATCTATTGTCATAGAGCCTTTGCTTATTCCTATTTCAGGGGTTCTTTGATTTCCAGGACCCCCCAAATTTCTTATTAACGAATCTACGTCCTGCAGGACCCTTATTGTCTGCTCTATTATTCCCTTATCTCTTGTTTTTTCTATTTCCGGAACAACAAAAGCAAGCACAAGTCCCATGAGACTAAATGCAATCAAAGTATAAATGACTGTTTCAACCCAAACTTGTCCGCGTTTATTTCCTCTAACTCGGCCAAGCCCGGACGAGTTTCCTCTTTTTATCATTCAAAAAGAAAAGGAAAAATAGTTTATAATGTTTTTTATTTCATAAAGAAAAACATTTTGGTTAAGATTTTAACTGATTAATAAAAGCAGCATCTTTTAATAGAGTTATAATGTATTTTATATCAGATTATTATAAATGCAGGATTATCTGTTAAATTTTCCTAAACCAAAGAAGAACAACTGTCAAATTCCTGTATTATGCTGCTGATGCCGCAAAGCTCTCCATTTATTACAGGAGCAATCTCAATGCTGTCTGGAGCCTGGGTAAAAGAAGAAGGAAGCTGATATATATAAGTACGCCCTTGCTTTTTTCCCGGAATTGCTGCCGGAGAGCTTCTGTTATAATATGCAAGCCCTGAAGGATTTTCATTTATCTTGAAGCTTGAGCTTGTTCCCTGCCCGGAAATTGAAACAAGAATGTCTTCCAGCTCTTCAACTTCTCCCACATCTATTGAAAACCAGAATTCATCATTTCCTGTTGTCTGATTATAGCATGTGTATCTTGTGTTTAAATCTACTTCATTGAGAATCCCACAAGATTCTGTGCTTTCAATCTTGTCTTTCACAAGATTGCTGACAACAACCCAGACAATGCTTGTAATAGCCAAAGTCAGGGCAATTAACAAGACAGTTGCAACAATGGCAGAAAGGCCCTTTCTGTTAGATAAAATATTTAACATAATTTAGCTCCATAGAATTTTAATATAAAAAGCCACCAAAGAAATTATTACATTCTATTTTATTTATTAGCATTTTTAATATAATATCACATCTAATATAATTTACCTATATTAAACTTAACGAACTTGCTTTACTTATTAACATTTTTATTTCTTACGTAATCAAATTACAATGTTATCTCTTCCCCATATTGCTCATCACAAGTATGTGTTCTTGCTCCCTTCTTTGACATTCCTCTTAAAACAGGAATAACTGTTATTTCTTGTGCTCCAGATGTTATTGAATCAATATCTCCGGAGAAAACACCTCCCTGATTCAGGCCTTCTGCAGGCCAGTCAGCAGAAAGATCTTTTATATCAGATGTGTCATGGCTTCCCGGTTTTTGAATCTTTAACTCAAAACTATATATGGGAACATTGCCATCATTTCTAAGAAAAATTTCTCCGCTTGAGCTGGAATAGCTTGATTCAAAAAGGACATCTTTGCAGACAAGCTTTATGTTTGTGCCTCCGAATTTTGTAACAGCTTCTTCTGTGAAACCGCGGAACCAAAGAAAAATTATCAATCCAATAACAACAACCATTGCAATCAGCAAGGTAGTTGCAATCACAGGAGAAATTCCTCTTTTTCCTTTTTGTTTAATCATCTTCATGTTATGTATTTGGATTTTATAAATTTATATTTGATTTGTTTATGCTCCGTCTGGTAGACAGCAGCATCTAGATCCGGGAGCACCATCAGCAGAACATTCAGCGTCTCCTCCGGGATAAGGATCTCCAGGAGGATTTCCAGAATTACATTGACCATTGTTAGCAGGGCAGTAACTATCAGTATAATCATGTGTGTTTGCTAAAGTAACTACACAATAAGTATTGCAATCTGGTGCTCCGCCTCCGCCGCCTCCTTCGCCGCCCTGTTCAACACACCCTCCGTTATTGTCGGGAATATAACCAACCGGACAAGTGCACTCTGCCAATTGTCCTGGAGCAGCACACCATGCTCCGCCGTCACAAACAACACCGGAAGATTCTGGAGGAGCCCAAATTCCGTTGCAAGAACTTACGCATTGTCCTGTCTCGCATAGAAGATTTCCGGTGCATAATCCATCATTAGATCCGCAATTAACTTGTCCGCAAGTTCCATTTGTTGCTGTTCCGCATTGCTGGGTTCCGCAAGGATTTGAAACAGGAGTGCAACTATTTAAATAACATTCTCCGGAGGCATCGCAAGAAAATCCGCTTTCACAAGTTCCACAATCTAATGTTCCAGTTCCACATCCATTATCTTGACTCCAGCCAAGAGGATTACATTGCGTGTAACCAAGACTTGCACAAGTATCTGGAATGCAAATATTTTCCTGACCTGGCAAACCAATCTTGCTTTCTGATTTTGCATTTCCGCAGCTGGCAAATCTTTCTTTACCATCTTCAACCTGATATCTTACAGGAATTATTGTTACAGAATAAATTGTTCCAAGTCCTGCGGGAATTGTGAAAATAACTGATTCAGTGTCTCCTGGAGCCATTGAATTTCCGTCAGTGGAAAAAACAACAGAGTTGCTGATATTTATTCCTCCGCTGTTTATATAACTGGATAAGTCAATTGTTGCTGTTTCTTGCTCTGAATTATTTGTTGCATGAATAAAAAAACCAGCAAGGTCAAATCTTCCGTTGTTTGTGAGAATGATTCTTAATTGGGAGCTTGAAACATCAAAAGAAGATTCTCTTATAAAAACAGAGCTTCCATCAGGACAATTAAGGGTTTCTGCAGGCACATATGTTCTTAGCCACGTGAAAACTATTGCTGCTATTATAATTACAAAAACAACTAGAAGAACATATCCAATAAGAACGCTTACACCTCTTTTATTTAATCCTGAATTATTATTTTCAATTTCAGTTATCATCTCTTTTACCTTTGTCAATAATAGATTTGCCTAATATGAATCTAAATCAATATATAATAATTTCTCTTATATTATATATTTTATCATATTTTTATCTGCAATTTTTAACGTCTATAATATATCTTTCAATGCTTTTATTTAACATTTATAACGCCTTTTTAACATCAATTGCGACAAATTTCTCTTTTGCTTATTAATGCTTTTTTATGTTATTAATCTTTTCATTCTTTCGATTAATTTTTGAACATAGTTCATTCTTTCATCCAACAACAACATAGTCTCCTCCGCTTGCTTCTTGCGAGATTATAAAATAAAAATTTTCTCCGCCGCCAAGTTCAAAAGTATGCTGGTCTTCATCAATTTGCAAAACAACGCTGCTTCCGGAGTTTGTGCTTCCTGAGAATTCTCCTGATGAAGAAGTTATCTGGTTTCCATTCAATAAGACATTATGCGCATTTTTTTGGTATCCTTTCAATATTATATTGCTCTGTCTTCCAAAAATAAAATACAAGTTCTTGTCTCTTGATTCAGAATCAATGTATATTTGAGTGAAATCCTGCATCAAGTTACTGGTTTCCTGCTGGCTTTCTCCCGTGTTAAGAGCATGATCCAAAACCATTGAAGATTCTATCTGAATTTCCTCTTTAAGGCTGTTTATTTCTGTTTGCTCCTGTTTTTTTGAATAATTTGCCACAGCGACAAGACCTATGGCAATTCCAGCAATTATTATCGCAGCAACAAGATAAAACTGCCCAGTTTTATTTCCTCTTTTCGCCATGAATTCACGAGGGAAAAATAGTTTATTAAATTAGCGATTATCCCCTTATAATTAGTCTACCTTAAAAGTTAAATTTTTTTATTCTTTATTTTATACAGGCTCGAAACTTTCTATTACTGTTCTAAAAACAGAATCATAATTACAGCTATCTGAAGGGCAGGTATAAGTCACTGAATACAGAATATTATTTTTTATTCCAAAAAACTGGTCGCCGTTTCTTTTAATCCTTTGCTGAGTTCCTGTAAATTTAATCTCTTTTCCGGTTATTTTTCCGTTATTATAATTAATATTTTCTGTCAGTTCAAAATCAGGCATTATTATTTTTGAGTTTTCAATTCCCTGTTCTAAAATCTGATCTAGAGTCTGGTTATTTCCTTGAAGGGGTGTCGAGATAATAACTATTGCCTCTGCACGATCATCTTCCTGAGATGTATTTTGGGGCAGGTAAAGATTAATACCGGAGACTTCAATTTCTTCCCAATCTGAATTGATTGATGCGCGAAAATCTTTATGCAGAATTGTTTTTATTTCTCCGGCATTATTGCCTTCGGGAGATATTTTGCCGAATAAAAGAAATCCTCCGACAACAAGGATAACACCAGCGAGAATAATCGCAGCAATAACCCCTTTTTTCATACTTACTGAAGGAGAAAATAGTTTATTAATTTTCCCAAATATATTTTACAGTAAAGAATTGTATATAAACTATTAAAACAACTAGGTTTTATGAAAGAAAGAGATCTAAGAGGGAGGATTTGTAATATAGAGGCAAGGCTCACACAATTAGATTTGCCGATGGCTTGCATTAGGGTTATGCAACACCATGGAACATTTAGAACAGAGAGCCATGATGATTATACTGGCGTTGATGGATTTTATTCTGATGACGCGGTGCAAATGTCTTATAAGGGTAATCGTAGCTGCGCCTTGAGTGTGTCTTATGGTGGGCAAGAAGTCTTACATTGCCAAGACGGGATGGTAAGCGATGTTGATGAAAAGACTAAATTAAAATATCCAAGAGTTAGCCTATTTTATGTTCATTTATTTCGTCCTGGGGTATGGGTTTCATATGTTATTGACTTAGACAAAAAACCCGGAAAACAGAAAATAGCAACAAGCCATAAGAAAAGTTCTCCAGAAACAGAAGAAATTCCAGAAAAAGTTCTTTCTGAGCTAAAGGAAAGATATCGCGGATTTTTTGATTAAAAAATCATCTTCCGAGTATTAAACAAAGTAGACTCGGAAGCCAGCTTCAGAATCATCAAAAAGCTTCCCTTATTCTTTCTCGGCTCTGCGACCTGCCAAGCACCTTAACAAATGTTTAGGGCTGCTCCGATCAAGGCCTGACCCATTTCGCATCTGCAAGATCGAGGCAGACAAAGCGTCAACGTCCGAACAAGGACCCTTTGACTCATCTGTTACCGACTTCCTTGCAGCTTGCCATGAAGCCCGTTTGCAAATGGCAGAGGGCTAACCTGCCGACTTAGTCTACGAAAAAACAGATGAATAATAGTATTTAAAGGTTTTGAGAAATAAAAAAGAAAAATCAATACACCCTTTTACATCCCTAAATCAATTACATGAATTGCGGATTCGTCTCTGATTCTAAATTTAATGCCTTGCGCAGAGTCAGGGAGTTCAAATACAAAATAACACTGTTTTGCCAAATCCGGCTGGAGATATTCCTGTGATAAGCTGAATCCGATACTGGCATATGTTTGATTTTGGCTGTCAATTAGACCAGAGCCTGGATCCACCAAGACAGGAGATATTCCCAGATTGGTAATTTCGCAGTTTATACGGAGGAAATACCCTGTTGTTGTTTTTTCCTGCCCGTTTACGAGTATTGATTCCTCTTTTGTTGTATTATAAACAATCATTGAAAGGTTTGAATCTCCGGTGTTAAGTATAAATTTTTCCTGCATATTATTGTTAACAAAATTATCATTGCCATTATTATTCAAATTCCAGTTTGAGAAAATGCTCATTGTGCTAATAAGGATAAAAATACCCACGCCAATCAGAAATTTTTTCCAATTTGATATTTTTATAATTTTTCTTGGAAGGAAAGCAAATACACCGAGAAGAATATATAAAACAACAAAAAGATATTTTTCATAAAAAATAGCCATTATTCCTATAATCAATGTAAACACACCCAGAATTATGTTCAGAATAAGAAAGATTATTGAAGATATTTTTCCTTCAGTTGGTTGTTTTTCAGCCCCTTTTTTCATATCATGCTCAGGGAAAAGAATTATTTAAATCCATCGCATGAAAAGCATGAGAAAGGGAAAAGATTTTTAATATTTGCTTTCCATATAAAAAGAAGGAAAATGAAAAAAGAGCTAAAATTTCCCCTGATTATTCTGGGAGTTATTGTTTTGGCAGGATTGATTATCACCAATATGCCGAAAGAGAATATCACAACAGGGGACCAACCCTCTTCCTCTGATGATGTTTCAGGAAGAACAGGGGCTGTATTATATGAACCAAGATATTCATTCTATAATTTTACAGATCCGAAAGAAGATGCTTTTACAATTAATATTCCTGAAGAGTGGGAAGTTTCTGCAAATTCAGGACTGATAAGGCCTTATATCGACGCGGGAATAATGCTTCAGGCAATTTCCAAAAATAACCAGGGTTTTTTTTACATAAGCCCTCATGGAGTTTACACTGTTCCTAATGACATTCTTACATTTGCAGGATTTCCCGAAGGGAGTTACTATGACCCCTCTGGAGGATTATCAAATCCAATGCTGGTAAAAAAATATACTAAAGCAAAAGATTTTCTGAATGAATATGTCTCGCAGTTAGATGTTGAGACAGAAGTTTTGGAAGTTATTGACAGGCCTGACTTAATAAATGAGAACTCAGGACCATTAATCACAGAACAATCTGCTGCTGAAATAACATACATCTCTAATCCAGGGACAAATGAAATAACAAACAAATTAATTGCATATAATTACCTGATTGAATCATCAGGGATGGGAATCTGGGCAGCAAGTCTTTTTGGCTATTCATCTCCTGAAAATCTTTTCAATGAAACAGAATATCTTGTCCTCAGATCAGCAGAAACTTTCAAGGTAAATCTACAATGGGCCGCTCAAGAAGCCCGCGAAGTCAACGAAAGAGCAGGAATCATATCTTCCACACAAGATTCAATAGCAGATACAATCTCGTCAACATTTGAATATAAAAGCGAGAGCATGGACAGGATAAATGACGAATGGAGCAGGGCTATTCTAGGAGTGGAAGAAGTTTATAATCCTGAAACAGGAGATACCTGGACAGTAGACAGCGGATCAAAATATTATTGGATTGATAACAATAACAATATTTACGGGACAGAAACAGATGAAAATCCTTTCCCTAATGAAGACATAAAACCCCTTGAGATTAAAAAGTCAGCATAATGAATCTTCTTTAAGCGTTTCTAATACATTCCCCTTCTGCTGAAATTCCTGGCACGGTTTCCCTGCCTACCTCTCTGGCTTCTATAGTTTCCTGTTCGCTGCGGAATCTGCCGCTTGCCGCCCCTGTTCTCATTTCTCCTTCTGCCGTGTCGTTCTCTGCCTTCTCTTCTGCCTTGCCAATCTTCTGAATTCCATCTTTGCCTTCTCTGCATGTCTCTGTTGGGAAGCATCATTCTAACTCTTTCAACCTGAGGGATTTCAACTCTTTCTATGCTTAAAGAAGGATCTTTAAGGACACTGTTAAAGTTATCATAATCCCTGTCTGAAAGAATGTTTATCGCAATTCCATCTTTTCCTGCTCTTGCAGTTCTTCCTATTCTATGAATGTAATCCTTGCTTGTTTTTGGAATGTCATAATTATAGACGTGGGAAATTCCCTTTATATCCAAACCACGAGCAGCAATATCTGTGCAAACAAGGACATGAATTCTATTGTCGCTGAATTTCTCCATTATCTTGTTTCTTTTCTCTTGGGTTAGCCCACCGTGGATAGCAAGGACATCTATTCCAAGATTTTCCAGATTTCTCCCAATAAAGTCTGTATTATGCCTCGTGTTGCAGAAAACCATTACGAGATTATGGCTTTCTCTTTTGAGTAAATGAACGAGAAGGGAAAATTTCAATTCTCTTGGGACATCGTAATAAATCTGCTTCAGCTTTGAGGGATCAACATAGGATTCAACAGAAATAACTTCTGGATTTTTCATGTGCTTGCTTGCTATATGTTCTATATCCTTTGAGATGGTTGCAGAAAAAAGAAGAGTTTGCCTTTCTCTTGGACAATTTTTTATTATTTTTTCAACATCATGTATGAAGCCCATGTCAAGCATTCTATCGGCTTCATCCAAGACAAGTATATTCAACTCAGAGAAATTTATAGTCCCTCTTTCCATATGATCAATAATTCTTCCCGGAGTTCCAACAACAATTTCTGAATTTCTCAAATTTTTTATTTGGGGGTTTATATTGACTCCGCCGTAAACAACTGCAACATTCAGGTGCTTGTACTTGGAAAATCTTTGGAAAACCCTTTTTACTTGTTCTGCTAATTCTCTCGTAGGAATCAAAATTAAAACCTGTAGCCCTTTTCCAATTTGAACTTTTTCTATAATTCCTGCTCCGAATGCCAATGTCTTTCCCGAGCCGGTAGCGCTTCCGCCTATGACGTCTTTTCCTTGCAAGACTAAGGGAATTACTTTCTCCTGTATTTCACTCGGCTCTTTGAATCCTGCATTTTCTAGTAATTTCAAAAGCTGTTCGCTCAAGCCAAGTTTTCTAAAAATTTCCATTTTAGCTCTATCAATTTATGTCAACTCGTCCTGCGATGCCGAGTTAAAGAAATAGTGTGTCCGGCAATTTCAGGTCCGACTCTATTTCCAACAGTTATCGATAGAAAAATATGTTTTTCTCTGTATTTAAAGTTACTTGATGATAGAAAAATTAAAAAATATCTTACTATTATTTAGATGTATAAAAAATAGGTATAAACGAATTTATGCCAGAGACTATTATGGAGTTTTTAGAGGCAAAAATAATCATCTTTATAAAGAATTAGGATAACCATTTTAAATCAAAAATTAATTTTTCCACTCAACCAATTTACCGTAGTCATCTCTCAAGAACAAACTGCCTCCTGTATTTTCAAGGTTAAGTGCAAAACTTGTTTGTGCGCCTGGCGTAAGAGTTTGTTCTGAAAAAATAAATTTCTCTCTTCCTTCTCCTCTAACGCTCCAATTTGTTATATCGCATGAGAAAGGACAATTGTTAATGATAAAACCACCATCGCTGTTTATACTAACACATCCTGCACATGAGTTTTTTGATTTTTCACAGAGGTTGATTTCCACTTCTACGCATTGATTCCACGCATCCAGCAAATCATCAGAATATTTGTCCTTTCCGCTGTAGAAGTAATAGTTAGCAAATCCATTTTCAACCATTTTTACATTGATATTAGTAAAGTTGAAAAAAACATAGGCAAGAGTTCTGTCATATTTATCTATTCTATCTCCGATAAACTCTAATTGTATAGTTTTATTTAAAATCCCATCTTCAAGAAATTCTTTGGCTTCATCATAAAGAAATTCGCCGCGCTCTGGCGTATTAATGCCGAGAAGTCTTATACTGGTTTTATTTCCTTCTATCTCTGATTCTATCGTGTCGCCGTCAATAATTCTATCAACGTAGATTTCTTTGTTTAAGTCAAGGAAATTCTCCAATTGCCTGTTAAGGAATGGATAATTAATGATAAGAAGGGCAATGATAAGCACAATTAAGATTTTAATATCTCTTCTGTTTTTGCTCTTATCCTTCTGCCTTTGTTCCAGTCTTTCTCTTCCCATTTTTTGCTTCCTTATTTTTGCTGTTTTTGGCATGAATTTACTAAGCATCAAATGTTAAAAACATTACCATAATTAATTTAAAGCACCAAATTTGAATAAACCTATGGCCAGGGACATGATTCTCCTTGCAGATAAAAATGCGCATTCTTATGACTTTGCCAGTGAAGTGCAAAAATATCTGCATGATGAAAAACAGGTTGATGTTCCGCTAAGAGGAACAGAGGTTATCAAATTCAGAAATGGTGAAATAGGGTTGCATGTCCCGGAAAATCTAAGGGGACAGCACGTTTACTTCATCCACGATTCAGACAAAAATCCACAGGATTGGTGGATTGAACTTTTGATTCTAAAAGATATGCTCCTAAATTCTTCTGCAGAAAATGTAACTTTTGTTTTGCCGAATATGATGTATAGTAGGCAGGATAGAAAAGAGAGACCGCATGTCCCCATCTCTGCGAGAGCATTGGCAGAATCAATATCTCCAGGATTAAGGAGAATTATAACAGTTGATTTACATGCCCCGCAGATTCAGGGATTTTACCCCCAAAATGTTCCTTTGGATAATCTTTATAGTTTTTCAGAAGCTGCGCAGTATATTCATAAGAAGCATCCAGAGGCACTTGAAAATATGGTTGTGGTTTCTCCGGATGTGGGGGGAGCACACAGGGCAAGGGCATTTAGGGGAAGGCTGGAAAAATTAAACCAAACAAATTATGCAACAGCATTAATCGACAAAGTAAGAAAAGCTCCTGGTAAGATAGAAGAAATGACACTTATAGGTGATGTTAATGGCAGGAATGTTCTTGTTGTTGATGATATTATAGATTCCGGAGGGACACTTATAAAATCTGGAAGATTGTTAAAAGAAATGGGTGCGCAGAGACTGGTATGTTATGGAACCCATGGTTTGTTTACCGAAGGCACATCTGAATTGAGAGATGCCTATGACAATGTTATTACAAGCAATACCCATCAGCAAAAAGATGTTGGAATTGAGGTTGTCAATTTAAGACCCTTGTTTGCAGAGGCTATTTATAGAGCACACAATAATTTTTCTATCTCAGAATTATTTGAATAATCTCCGCGAATAGGAAATTAGCATGTCTGCCCAAGAGTGGTCAGCCATGAGGGGAGCAGGATTCGAACCTGCGTAAGGCACTAAGCCACAGGATTTCTTACGTCTTTTTCCATAAAGGAAAAGGTGACTTGTCAGGGAAAACCTTGGTTTTCCATACGACTTAAGTCCTGCCCCTTTGGCCGCTCGGGCATCCCCTCAGATAAAAACCTAAAGGAAGACGGCTTAAAAAACTTATTATTTAATAATACATGAAGATAATCCCGCATATCTATAATTTTTTAGTATTAGAATATTTTACAGTAACCTTTATTAATTATTGTTTCTTTTTCTCAATATGAAACAGCTTGTTGTTCAAATTCTTAAAAAAGCCCTGAAAGAGTATAAAGTTAAAATAGACGATAACAAGATAGCATCTCTTATTGAACTTCCTCCCTCTCAGGAATTAGGGGATTACTCTTTCCCCTGTTTTTTTCTTTATCCTATTCTAAAATTAGATCCTCACGAAATAGCCCTTGAGCTCAGGGAAAATATAGGGGAGCCAAACGCAACAGATTTTGAAGACATACAAGTAGATGGGGCGTATGTAAATTTCTTCATAAACAGAAAAAGCCTTGCCCGCCAGGCAGTGTGGGATGTGATAACCTGGAAAAAGAATTTTGGAAGCTCGAAGATTGGAAAGAAAAATAAGACAATGATAGAATTCTTAAGTCCAAACACGAACAAGCCATTACATCTCGGGCATTTAAGAAATATGGCGATTGGAGAAAGCATTTCCAGAATTTTAGAATTTAATGGAGAACAAGTCATAAGAGCTAATCTTTACAACGACAGGGGAATTCATATTTCAAAATCCATGCTGGCATACCAAAAATGGGGACGAGAGGTTACACCGGAAAAGAAAAAAATCAAGCCAGATCACTTCGTAGGAGATTTTTATACCATGTTCGAAAAAAAGAAGACAAAGGAGCTTGAAGAAGAAGCCAGAATTCTTCTGCAGAAATGGGAAGCAGGAGATAAAAATACCCTTTTTCTGTGGAAGCTGATGAACGATTGGGCTTTGGAAGGCTTTCAAGAAACGTACAAAACTTTCGGGATAAAACATAATGTGAATTTCTTTGAAAGCAAAATATACAAGCAGGGAAGGCAGCTTATTTTAGATGGAATAAAACGCGGCTTCTTTCAGAAAACACAGGGTGGTGAAATAAAGCTCGATTTAAAAAAAGAAGGTTTAGGAGAAAAAATTCTCTTAAGAAACGACGGCACTTCCCTGTATATTGTCCAGGATATTGCTTTGGCTCAGATGAAATTCAAAGATTACAAGATAAACAAATCTTTTTATGTTGTTGGCCATGAGCAAGAGTATCATTTCAAAGTTCTTTTTACCATATTGAAAAAACTCGGCTTCAAAAACAAGGAGATGAAGCATATTTCATATGGGATGATAAATCTTCCACATGGAAAAATGAAATCCAGGCAGGGAGATGTTGTTGATGCAGATGATTTAATTGATAGTGTTTCTGCACTTGCAGAAAAGGAATTGAAGAAAAAAAGCAAAACAAATCTTAATAAGCCAGAGCTGAAGAAAAGGAGCCTCGCAATTGCTCTTGCAGCAATAAAATATTTTCTTCTGAAAATAGACATTAAAAAATCCATGCTTTTTAACCCAAAAGAATCTGTTTCTCTTGAAGGAGACACAGGACCTTATATTATCTATACATATGCAAGAGCGAGCTCAATAATAAGAAAAAGCGGAGATGTTTCCAAGTTTGAAATAGTGGATTTAACAGACAATGAGATAAACCTTGCCAAGAAACTCTCTCAGTTTCCGGAAACAGTGACATCGGCCTATAAAAATTTAAATCCGGCTGTAATTGCAAATTATGCTTATCAATTAGCCCAGGTTTTCAACGAATTTTATCAAACAACTAAAGTCATAGATTCAGAAGAGGAAACTTTCCGTCTGGCTCTTGTTGAATCCACGAGGCAGGTTTTGAAAAATTCACTCGGTCTTTTGGGAATTGATACAATTGAAGAGATGTGATATTGTGTTTAATTTTTAAAGTTAGAAAAAATTCGGCCAGATCCTATCCTCTTTATATTAAAATAATCATTATTAAGAGAGAATATTTTAGATTAACAATAACTTTTCCTAATTAAAACCAAATATTTTGATAAATCAAAACATATATAAAATATATTTTCTTTGAACAAATATGGAGAATAGAGGTTCTGCAGAAATTTTGCATTGGATTGTTGGGATAATGTTAATTCTTGCTGGAATGCTATATATTTTTAATAATGGAACATGGGGGTTAATTATTGCTTCAATTGGATTGCTAATAGAAGCAGTTAGAAATGTTTTAAAATGACAACTACAGAAACCCTGATAGGAATCACAGTGATAGTTTTAAACCTGTTGCCCATCATATTTAAAAAATATAAATATCTTTTAATTACAATAATTTTATCCCTAATACTTATGTATTTAGGTTTAATGATTTAAATTATAAAAAGGAGGTAAAGATAATCAATGGTTAAGGTAAGAATGATGAATGAAGAATTCTTCGCAAAGACCCTGAAAGAATTCAATGTTGCCGGAGAGCTTGTAAGAGCAAGACAGGAAGAGAAGCAAGGGCTTCTTGATGAATTTGACACAGAATGCAAGAGATTTTTCTTCGGAAAGATTTCCCGGAGATCCCTGCAGTCTTCTGTAGACAAAACGAACAAAGAATTGCAAAGGCTTGACAAGGAAATAAGGGAAAACATGGCAAAGGCAAGGCACGCGGGAAATAGAGCCATGAGTCTTGTTTCAGCGCAGGCACCTGTTGGTTTCAGAGCAACAATGTCTGGAATTTCCGGCGGTGCGGGAAAGGCGAAGAGACACTCAAGAAGAAAAGCAAGAAGAAAGAGAAAATAATTTTTTATTTTTAATTATATTTTCTTTTTTAGTAGTTAAAATAATTAAACAAAAAACCGAAATTTCCAAAAATTTCGTAAAATTTAATTTATAAATAAATTAAATAAAGGAGGATGAAAAGATGGCAAAACAAAGCAGTATTTTGAACTTTGTAGCTTGGTTCACAGGTGTTATTGTTTCCTTAGCAGTAGGATTTGCTTTGACTAACGAAACAATAGCTGTTCCTTTCTTGGGAATTGTGAACGTTATTGCAGGATGGGTTGTAATCGTTACAACAGTCGTCAGCGCTGTTCTTGCAATATTGCGGGAATAAATCTATTTACTTTTTTTATTTTTATTTATTTTATGATTTTTTGGTTTTGAGGAATCTGATATAGAAAATATTATAGTTAGAAGAGGAAATATTATTTAGTATAAACAGCTGAGTTATTATAACCTTAAAATTTAAGTGATTTTTATCCAAAACTAAGTTCACTTAACAGGTTTCATGCCATCCCAGGACATGTCAAACATGTGCTCAAGAGCCTGGGAAAAGAATTCTGTATTTATCCAGACGCCAACATCATAATTTGGATGGAATTTTTCGTCATCCAAAAGCATGAACATCATCTGGTTTCCATCAATAACAGCAAATCTTCCTTTGAATTTATCCACATTCCTAACTTCTGCAACCTTTTTCAATTCACGGGCAACTTTTATATTATTATTATTTATTGGCGCTGCAATTCTTACTTTTACACCGCGTTTCTTGACTTTCTCAAGAGTTGGCATTAAAACCTCCATTTTCCTGTTCAACCCCTCTGCAGTTGTCATTATAGTAACCGATTTTTCTGCATCTCTCACCATCATGTCAAGATGATTGTACAAATTCTGCCTTCCTTTTATGCTTCCAGATAAATCGCTTGGCTCTACAAACTTTATTCCTTTTGTGAACAGGGAATCTAGTTCATCAAGAACTTCATCTCCTTTTAATGTTTCCAATCTCTTTGATTTTTCCTTTGCGTCTACAAGAAGATTTTTCTTAACTCTTTCAACAACCTCTCCTGGCTTCAAAGCAACGAATTTGATTGGCTTGCCAAGCTTCATAATAATAAATCCTTTCTTTTCAAGGCTCTCAAGAATGTCATATGTCCTTGATCTTGGAACATCAGAAATATTGCTCAATTCTCCCGCCG
>CAZGUQ010000001.1:0-12673 GCA_964529375.1 Candidatus Woesearchaeota archaeon | reverse complement strand
CAGTCCAGACCTTAACTTCGTAAAGATTCAAATCAAAAATCTTTCGTAGTCGGCCCAAAAATTCTTCTTTTACTATCATTTTATGGATTTAAATGCCCTGTTGGATTTTTAAATATTGTTATGGTAAAAGAGTAACTCTTATGAGATTACCTGTCAGTAACGATTATTGCTATCTCCCCTCTTTTATCTTTAATTTTGAATTCAATTTTGTTTTTAAATGTTTCTTTGATTTTGCCTTTGTCGTCGCCAAAAAATCCTATTTTTTTTGAATTTGTCCTTTCTTTTAGAAGATTATGCTGGTTTTCAAGTAGCTGTAAAAAGTCAGCTTCGGCAAAAATATGTAGTTCAATCTTGTTTTTCTTCTGCAATCCTAGTTTTTTTCTGAATGCCTGAACCTGCCTGGCCAATTCCCTGGCATATCCTTCTGCTTCTAGTTCAGGAGTTATTTTTATGTCAAGCCCAATAGCCAATTCTGTTCCTTTAGAAGCCGGCGATTTAAAATCAACACACTTAACATTTAATTGACTCTTAATTATCTTTTCAAAAATATTATAATTATTTATCCCTTTAACATAAACTATAACTTTAGATAATGGCCATCTTAATCCTATTCCAGCTTTATCTCTTTCAGCCAAACCCATTTCTATTATTTTAAGTACGTTTTCCATCCTCTTTTCTAAAAGTTTATCAATTTTCTTCTTGTCTACTTTAGGCCAGTTGCGAAGATGAACGCTCTCTTCTTTTACAATTCCTCTTTTCCTTAAATCCTGCCATATATGTTCTGTTATAAAAGGGCAGAAAGGTGCAAGAAGCCCAAGCAAAGTCACATAGACTTCTCTGATAACCAACATTGCTTCCTTGTCTTCTGCTGATAATCTATCTCTTACAAATTGAACGTAACCGCGCGAAAAATCATTCAACCAGAAATTTTTCAATTCTCTTACAGCAAAATGCGGATGCATTGCTTCAAGCTCAGAAGTCATTTTATTTACTAATGTGTTGAGTCTTGAAATTATCCATTTGTCTTCTATTTTTTTTATTTTAGTTTTTTTTGCATTCTCAACAAGATTTTGCAGATTGTAAAAAATATTTAAATTATTTCTTGGTTCTTTCGCAACATGGAATCCAAATCTCATTTCCTGGCTTGGATCCTGCAAACAATAAAGCAGTCTCATAGAATCTGCACCAATCTTTTCTGCAGCTTCACCAAAAGGAATTGAATTTCCCTTGCTCTTATGCATCTCCTCTCCTTTTTCATCTTTCAGGGTTTCATATCCGAAAAGAGATTTGAAAGGAACCTTGTTTGTTATTGCAACGCTTGCCCACATCAAAGCATTGAACCATCCTCTTGACTGTCCGGGCATGCTTTCAGAAATAAGGTCAGCTGGGAACCATTTTTTCCAATGTTTTCTGTTTGTTGAATAATTAAGTGTTGAAAAAGGAACAATTCCTGCATCAAGCCACGCATCCCCAACATCTGGAATTCTGGAAACAACGCTTTTACATTGGGAACACCGGATTTTTATTTCATCTATCCACGGACGATGAATTTCCTTGAGATTGTCAACTCTTTTTTTGTCAACTGCTCTTTCTCTTAACTCTTTCAAGCTTCCTGCAACGAAAATCTCCTTGCATTCACATTCCCAAATTGGAAGAGGCAATCCCCAATATCTTTCTCTTGAAATCAGCCAGTCGCCCATGTTCTTGAACCATTCTTCCTGCCTGACTTTTCCATATTCCGGATACCATTTGACTTTTCTGTTTTCAGCAATAAGTTTTTTCTTTATTTCTTTGGAATTCACGTACCATTCAGAGACAAGCCTAAAGACAAGCTCATTTCCACAACGCCAGCAGTGGGGATATCTGTGTTTGTAAAGAACGACTTTGTATGCAGAACCAATTTTCTCAAAGTCATCCAGAACTTGCTTGTTGACTTCTGAATATTTCTTCCCAGAAAAAAGCCCAAACCCTTCAGAGTAAATCCCTGATTCATCAAGAGGTGCAATAACATTTAAATGCAATTTTTTCCCGAGCTCAAAGTCTTCTGTTCCGCAGCCGGGAGCAATATGAACAATTCCTGTTCCCTCTTCTTCTGAAGCCAATTCCCAAAGAACAACTTCGTGCTGAGATTTTAATTGATTACTAAAATTGTTATATGGCATGGCATATTTCATTCCTTCAAGTGCCTTTCCTTTTTTTCTTTCAACAATTTTGTATTTTCCAACCATTTCACCTAGTCTTTTCTCAGCAATCCAATAATATTTTCCCTCTTGTTCTGCTTTTACATAAGTTACGTCTTTATTTACAGCAATTGCGACATTTGCAGGAACAGTCCAGGGCGTTGTTGTGAATATCAAAAAATATTCTTTCTTTCGGCTGTTTTTTTTAGAAACAGACGCAGAAGCTTCCCGTTTCTCTTTTCCTTTAACAGGAAATTTCATAAATAATGCAGGATGAGTTACTTCTTTGTAACCTTCTGTAACAATATCGTGTTTTGAACTTGCTGTGCCACATCGCCAGCACCATGGAACAGAATCTTTTCCCTTATATAGCCAGCCCTTGTCATGATAAGTTTTTAGCAAAAGCCAATTATGAAGATTATTATTGTCAGACATAGTGTAATAACTATTGTCCCAATCCATCCACTGACCCAGGCGAATTGATTGCTCTGTTTGTATTTTTGAAAACTTTTCAACTCTTTTCCTGCAAGCCTCGACAAATTTTAGAATTCCAAATGTTTCAATGTCTTTCTTGTCTTTCAATCCAAGGTCTTTTTCCTCTTCTCTTTCAACCCACAAACCCTGGCAATCAAAACCATTCTGATATCTTATTTCATGTCCCTGCATTGCCTTGAATCTGTGAAAAAGATCTTTGTAAGTTCTTCCCCATGCGTGATGAACACCCATAGGATTGTTTGCAGTTATAGGGCCGTCAATAAAACTCCATCTTTCCTTGCCTTTATTCTTCTTTCTGAGTTTATCAAATACTTTTTTCTGCTTCCAAAACTTCAGGACTTCTTCTTCTGTTTTCTTAAAATCATACATGTTAATTCTTGATAGTGTTTAGCATTTTTAATTCTTTAGACAGCAAACCGCTGTTTTAAATAATAATAGATATAATAGAAACAATCCTGCGTAAAACAGCCAGATTCATAGTCATATTAATCTTTGTCTTCATGGGTTTTTAATGTTTTTTATTCTATTTCTTCCACTCCACAATCTTCCCCGCGTCTATTTCTATCTTGTCTGCTTTTCGTAAGCCAGAAATATGGCTTCTTGTTAATATTGGAAAATGTTTCACTTTGTCAAGATAATCATGAATAAACCAGACATCTTCTTCAGAAGCCATCCAATTTAAACGATCAAGCTTTGATAAATCTACTGGAAGAGAGTATTTTCTGAGATTTTTCTTTCCCTTATCATCAAAATACTCATGAAAAAAGCTCATTACGAGCTCTCTTATACTCTTGTAAATAGGTTCCCTGTATCTTAGAACAGCATGGTTTGTTTTTCCTATTGCTCCCCAGAAACCACGCCTTTGGAAAACGCAGAGAACATGATCATCATCTTTTTCATTTGCATTTAAATCAACTATCAATGGTTTCTCACCATTAACACGCAAAGCCGCTGCAGCGAATAAGGCGCCTTCCATGCAATGGGCTTTGTTGTTTTTCAAAACCATTCTCGGAGAAAAGCACGTGTCTTCTTTTTCCTCAAAATTTATCGGAATCTTGTTCAGGAAGTCCTGGATTTTTCTTGGTGTATTTAATGATTTTAAAATCCGAAGTTCTTTTTCATTTAAGCCGAACATGAAGTGATATAGAAAAAGACATTAATAAATTATTTCTTATTAAGGTTAAGAACATTTAAAAAGAGGGGTTTTTGTATAAATAAATGGGAAAAATGCAGAGTATATTAGAGAAAATAGCAGCCGAAATAAAATTTTTAGTAAGAAATACTAAAATTTCTTTCATGGGTATGTATTATACAATTCCTGGAGAAGAATACATGTCTCCACAAATGCGACAAAGAACCTATCAGTTTATGGATAAAGCCGTCTAATTTTCTCTAAATCTTTCTAAAACTTCTTTTTCCATGAAGTGCAGTTCGCTTGGAATTATAAAGCAATATGGGAGAACTCCCTCGCGGATTTTCTTGATTTCCTGAAAATCATCATAAATTATCCTCTGTTTTCCTGTTCCCAAAGCCTGGCAAAGAACAATACTCTTTAATCTTACAGAATGTTTTTCAGCAGCCTCTTCCAATTGTTCTATTGCATCATCAAATCCAAGCCCTATGTCCACAAGTATAAGGCTATGGGCTTTAATTGAAAGATTTTGCTTGACAATTTCCATAAAGCTGTCTGGAGTGAAATTCTTCTGCCATTTTGGCATGCTTGCTATTTTTCCGAATTTGTAAAGTTGTAATCCAGTTTCTGCAACAGCATCAAAAATAGAAGCATTGTAAATGACTTTTACTTTGACTTCTGATTTCTTTGCCTCTTCTATAAGTGTTATATGTGTCGTGGCTGTCAAAGGGCTTCCATAAATGAGAAGAGCAACATCTGACCTTACAGCCTCATCAATTATTTCAAAGCTTTCTATGAATTCTCTGTCAGCTAACTTTACTTTTTTCCCGACTAATTCCTCTATTGCTCCTGGAGCATATGGAAGTTCTACTGTGTAAGATTCAAGGTATATCTTCTTGCATCTTTTTGCTATTTCTAAAGCGTTTTTTGAAATGCTTTCATGGCTTAAACCAAGCCCGATTATGTATAACATGAGAAAAATACTGAAAAAGGGGTTTTAAGGTTATCTCTTTCTCAAACTTCTGCTGGTTACGATTGCAATAAAAAGCAATGCAAAAAGAAGAGCATCATTTCCAAGAATAAGAGCTAAAACAGCCCCAATCAGGCTTAAAATAATAACCGGTTTAAACCATTTTCTTCCTTGCTTTAATTCCTCTTTTGTTATTTTTGCCAGATAATTGCCAATAGGAATTCCAAGAGCAAGAACAAGGATTGCTAGAATAAATTTTAATAAAGTGTCCATAAATCATCTAATAAATTTTAATAAAGTGTCCATAAATCATCTAATAAATTTTAATTAATAAACTATTCTATAATCCCCATAATATTAACTGCTTATACTAAACTGGATTTCAGCAATATTTAAAATCTCAGGCAATTATTAAAAATCATGTCATATACAAAATTCCTAATCGTGGCAAGCAAGCTGGACAAGGCAGGAATAAATATAACAACCAACCTAAGCCAATTTAAGACCAATTCTGGAGAAGACTTCAAGTTTTATCTTGTTGATAATGAAATAATCTATACAGAAAATCTCGACATGGAAAAGATAAACCAATACGACTTTATCATTTTTGCGTCAAAGCACAAGTCAGAAAGCAAGGAGAAAACATTGTCTGTTCACGCCCCCGGAAACTGGAGACTGGCAGAATTCGGCGGAGAAAAAAATAAAGTCTGCAAATCCTCTTCCTTGTTCATGAAGTATCTTTTTGAAAAGCTAAATCAAAAATCAGAAGAGTCTTTTCTTAAGGAATACAAAGTAACGATGGAAGCAACACACCATGGCCCGTTAATTGACAAACCGTGCTTGTTTATCGAGATTGGCCCGACAGAATTTGAATGGACAGACAGAAGGGCTGGCTTTGCCGTGGCAAGGGCAATATCAGAGGCAATTGCCAGCTTCAAGGAAAACCAATATCACGAGACAGCAATTGCAATAGGCGGTCCGCATTATTGTCCGAGTTTCAATAAAATCCAGTTAAATTCAAATGTTGCAATTTCCCATGTAATTCCGCAATATGCTTTTCCTCTCACAGAAGAAATGATTTCAGAAGCAGTAGCAAAAACAGCAGAAGAGATTGATTTTGTTCTTCTAGACTGGAAAGGTTTGGGAAATTCAGAGCAGAGACAACGTATTCTGCAAATCCTTGACAAACTTTATCTGAATTACAAGAAAACAGGAGATATAGGTAAGGGTTAGAGAAATAGATAATTAATTTTATTGTTAATGTAAAAGTCGAGAGGATCTTATATATTCACCCCAATTATTTATTAACAATTTTTTCTATTTAACCAAAAATTAGTTTTACCTCTTCTTCCACGCAACAATCCCTATAATTATCCCGTAAGCAAGAGTTCCAAGCCCGCCCCAAATCAAGCCGAGAAGAGGAGAAAGGGCAAGCCAGCCAGGATATTTCATTTTCTCAAAAACTCTCCAGCTGGAAATTATGAATAAAACACAAACTGCAATCCAGCCTGCTATTGGGATCAGCATAAGGAAAATCCATGCCCAGTGAAAGCCACCAAGTTGGAACCAAAGAGCCACATTGGCAAATGGAATCCATGCAAGCCAAGGTTTTCTATGCCCGCGTTTTTTTGCAATCGTATACCAGGCAAGGGCAAAATAAACATAAATTGCAATTAAAACAATCAACAAAACAAATAAGAGTGTTGCAAGAGCAGCACCTAGAGCCCCGCCAACCAAGAAATCTTGCGGGTTTGTAAGATTCCAATCTGTCCAGTTCCAATGTGTCATATTAAAAAAAGGAAAATTTTGTTTATAAATCTTGTCTGCTTAAAAATTATTCAATAGCAACAAACCTATCTCTTCCGGTATTTTTTGCTTTATATAATGCCTTGTCTGCGCGCTCTTTTATGCTTTTTGCAGTATCTTTATTTTTGTAACAAGCCAATCCGCCAGAGACAGTAATGCCATATTTTCCTAAAATCTTATCTTTCTTTATCGCACTCCTTAGTCTTGATGTGAGTACCTTTGCCTGTTCCAAACTTGTTTGCGGCAGGAGGATAAAAAATTCCTCGCCCCCAAATCTTGCAGCAACGTCTGCTGTTCTTAATTGTTTTTTCACAACACCAGCAAGTCTTTTCAGGAATTCATCTGCTTTTAGATGCCCATATTTATCATTAACTTTTTTAAAAAAATCTATATCTATAATAAACAAGCAGAGTTTCTGTTGACCCCTTTGTGCTTTTTCCATCTCCATTTCAAGTATGTTTTCAAAGAACTTGTTGTTGTACAGTCCTGTTTTTTCGTCATGGACAGCAGCATCATATAAAAGAGAAACTGATTCGTGCATTGCTTCAAGAAGGTCTTTTATCTTTTCCCTGAATCTGGGATCAAGAGCATGAATTTTCTTGTCCAGCTCTTTAAAGTTTCTATCCTTTTTCATTTTCATTATAAGGATAATTAACTTAAAAAGTTATCTTAGAATAAGTCAATAGTGGATATTTTTTTAATTTATAACTTTCCCATTCTCATAGACAAGCATTTTTCTTTCTCTTAATTCCTTGAAAAATGCATCAGGAGGAACAATAAATTCTGGCGAGAAACTTCCGGGATTTTTTATAATTCCCTTAAGAATCATCTGAGCCATTATGCTTGCGGGCATTCCTGTGTCAATATTGCATCCTGCATCTTCCCATCCTTTTAATGGAGGCACAATGCATTCCATCAAGGTTTCCTTTGCCTTTCCATTATGTTTTCCTTTTATCAAAACCCAAAGATTCTCTGTTTCAGTATAGCCTTTTGGATATCCAAGATCTTTCAATATCTCTGTGAGGAATTCACTTGGTGCTATACAAGCGCCACCACTGCATTTTCTCGGCGTATCATCGTTGAATCCTGTGTCGATAAATGTTTGAATAGTTTTCATAGAATGATCCGGAAAGCCGGCCCAAAAATCAATGTTTTTAACCCCTTTATTTTTTGTGAATTTATGAAAAGTGAATGTTTCAGGATGATGTCCGACCTTAAATTCTTTTTCTCTTCCTATTGCCCTATGATAAACAGTCACTAGAGAATTCATTGGTTTTACCTTGTATATTCTTCTATTGTGAAGATACGGCGCATTGGCTGTGAATTCTTCCATTATGCTTTCCATTGAAAAAGGAACAACAAAAACCTTCTGATTTGAATCCCAGGCAAACCCAACTTCAACAGTATCTATCTTGTCAAATTTTTTATCTGCATAATTTAGCATTACATTTCCAATTCCAGGAACAGAGCCGCAACCGGTAATGTGTATTAATCCTGCTTTTTTCAAAATATTATTCATGGCTAATTGGTCTCTTGTCATTGGAATGTCTGAACCAAGGTCAATGGAATGCACTCCTGCCTTGACACACGCTTTCAAAGAATTCAAGTCCATATCTCCTTCTACACAATTGACAACAACATTTGCTCCTGACTTCTTTATGACTTTTGCAGTATTGTCAACATTTTCAAGGTCAACATATTCAAACATTGTCTTCCCTTTGTATTTCTTAAGCAAATGTTCTATTCTCTTCTTATCTCTTCCGCACAGGAAAACATTATATCCGCTTTCAACCAAATCTCTTGTTACAATTCTGCCCTGCATTCCCGTTGCCCCCAAAACACAAAAATCAAATTTCATCTTACTTTTTTCTGATTATGATATGTAATTTATATTTTTAAATTTTAGTAATCAGGTCCTAAAATACTCTCGTAGATTACTCAAAGCAAAACTAATCCTTCTGCCAAGTAACCTTTGTAAGTTATAAGCAAAGAAAAATTTTCTATCTATTCTTGTAAATTCAGACAAATCTTCGACATTCTTTGCATTTACTATTCTTCTTGCGATATAGTCTCCACAATAAGCAGCCCATGGTAATCCAGAGCAACCAATAGCATATTGTATGGATTTATTTTTAGGGTCATAGTCAACAATTGGCTCAAAATCCGGAGTTATATCAAGCATACCAGCCCAATAATGAGTGAAGTCAACACCCCTTATTTTAGGGAGTCTTTCCTTTAATTCTTTTATGAATCTTCTTATTATTTTTGGAGAATAAGTATACTCTGGAGAATAAGTCTCCCATAAACCTCCCCCGCCAATAAGAATCCTATTTCCTTCAACAAGCCTGTAGTGAAGATAGATTATTCTTGTATCCCAACACATCAATTCTCCTTTTGGAAATAAAGATTTAACCTCTTTTTTGCTTAACGGCTCGCTTACTGCCAAATATGTTTGATAATGGTAAACTTTTTTTGATACGTCTTCATTAAATTCAGATTTCATTTTATCAATGCAAATAAGAATATTTTTAGCAGTTACAGATCCAAGGTGTGTTTTTGCGGTATTTCCAATGATTTTGTGAACTTCACTTCCTTCAAATATCTTAACCCCCTCCTTTAGAAGAAGATTTTTCATTTCCTGGCAATATGCAAAAGAGTTAATTCCATATGAGCCGGGATATCTTAACCCCATACTATAATTTTTTGCAGGATGAATCCTTTTTAGTCCATTTTGATTATATATTTTATAAGGATTTCCAGAATCTTTTCTAATCCTGGCTTCCTCTCTTAGCCATTTCTCGTGAGATTTTCTATATGCAAGATATAATGTATCTTGCTTTCTCAAGTCACAAGAAAATCTGTGTTTTTTTGCATTGTTAACTATCAATTGAACCCCTTTACGCGGAATATCATGTAACATTTTTGCTTTTTTTTCACCATATAAACTAATTAGCTGATCAATGTCTTTTTCACTTTCAGGAGTCAAAAATCCAGCGCTCTGCCCAGAAGCCCCTCCCCCACAAACCGTTTTTTCCAAAATAATAACTTTTTTCCCAGAATTAACAAGCCTTAACGCCGCATGTAATCCGGTAAATCCCGCGCCAATTACAAGGCAATCAGTTTTTATATTGACCTTTAATGCAGGACATAAAGGCGTTTTTACAGTAGAAGAGCTAGTTGCAAACCAATTTTCATATTTCATGATATCACCTTTTTCCTAAGATGTTTATTTCATATTTAAACTTAATTCCCAGACGGACAACTTTTCGAAGAACAGTTTTTTTGAAGCAATCTCTTTAGCCTTATATCTTAATTTACCAAAACTAATATCAGGAGAAAGCGAGCTTGTTATTAAAAAAATATTGCCATTTTTATTTAGGTGCTCTTTAGCCCCCTTTAAAAATTTGATTATCAATTCATTTCCTTTCTCCCCGCCGGTTGTTGCTATTCTTGAATCCATTGGTTCTTTTTTATCTAGCGGAAGATAAGGCGGATTAAAAATGATTATATCAAACTTACCATTTACTTTTTCAAATAAGTCAGACTTAACACAATTAAAGCCCAACCCGCGACAATGTTTTATTGCATTAAAATTAACATCTGTTCCTAATATATTATTTTTCTTAATGCCGACGTCTAAAGCAGTCTTTAAGTTAATACCACCACCACAGCCAACTTCTAAGAAAGACAAATTTGGATTTTTATTTAACAATTTTGGCAGCTCTTTCTCCAATGTTTCTGACATTAAATAAGAATCTTCTTCTGGAGAATAAATTTCAGGCATTTTGAATTCTAATGAAAAAACTGTAGAATCTTATAATCTCTTTCTTTTTGTTTTTCTATTTCTTCTATTTTTTGCCAGGTTAATGAGCTTTCTAATCTTGCTTATTTTACTTTTATTGCTTGCTTTTCTCATACGATTTTTTGCAGGTTTTCTTTGTTTCTTTCTCTTTTTCATTTTCTTTAAAGGGCTCGGTGAGGAAGTTCCACAAACAAATTCCGAAATCAATCTTAACCTATCAGTGTGTTTTAATGGTTATCTTCCCCGCGCTGAAAATAAGCTTAAGGAGTACAGGTTTCGTGCAGTGAGTTATAGCCCTTCCACCGCATTAATAGCTGAGCACCCGACAGAGGCTTTCCCAGTCACATCCTTTTCAGGACAACCGATTATGTAACTAAAGCAGAGTATTATTTAAACTTTACTTTTTTAAGAAAAAAACCACGCGCCCACGTTTGACCACGCATGGGCGGACGTCATTTTATTAGGTAAAACGCCCCAGAAGTTTTGAAAAAACTTCGCGCGTCCGACACAAAGTGTAACTTGTTTACAAGTTAGGACGCCCACTGCAGGAATCGAACCTGCGAGCCCCGAAGGGCCCGGATTAGCAATCCGGTGCAATACCATTATGCGAAGTGGGCTTTAGACCACAATCAGCTAACCTAAAGGAGAAACTTGGTTCTCCTCATATGCGAAGTGGGCTTTATTTAATTGGATAATCTGTTACTTATAAGGTTTTTTATAAAAGAAAAATAGCGGAGGGTAGATTTGAACTACCGATCTCAGGGTTATGGGCCTTTCGCGCCTTTCATAACATTTTCGTCGTGAAAAGCTCTGCGAGGACTCCAGGCTCCTCTACTCCGCTATTAAAATGTCTGGAGTCTTCTCCCACACTCCAATAAAAAATAAGTTAATTTGCTTATAAAGGTTTCTTATTTAACGATCTTTTCACTTTTGAGTATTAGGTAAAACTTAAAAAGAAAGCACATTTTTTCAGAGAATGGAAAAAGGCGGTTTAATTCTTGGTATTGACGATTCTGGTAGGGGGCCACTTATAGGACCAATGGCTCTCGCAGGCTGTCTTATTACAGAAGAGACAGAAAAGGAATTTCGCAAGCTTGGAGTCAAAGATAGCAAGCAATTAACAAGAAAAAGAAGGGCATTTCTTGAATCATTTATAAAAGAAAAAGCAACCGCCTTTGCAATCCAGATAATTCATGCTTCTGAGATAGACAGAAAAAATAAGGAGGGGACAAACCTAAATGATGTGGAGGCAGAAATGGCTTCGCTGATTGTTAATAATATAAACAAAGGATTTGGAAAAATAAAAGTTGTCATAGATTGTCCGTCACCAAACAGAATGAAATGGCGCGAAGGTGTTTTAGTTAAAATAGAAAATCTTTCAAACCTTGAGATATCCTGCGAGCATAAAGCAGACAGAAATCATGTTGCTGTTTCTGCAGCATCAATTCTTGCAAAGGAAGAAAGAGAAAGGCAAATGGATATTTTAAGGGAAAAATACGGCGCTGATTTGGGCTCTGGCTACTCTTCTGATCCAATAACAAAAAAATTCCTTGAAAAAAACATAAAGAAGCTGGACAACCATGGAATTTTCAGGAAGACATGGAAGACATGGAAAAAGGCAAATCATAATTCAGGACAGAGGAAACTTTTCTAATCAACCCATTAAAGTTTAAAAATATCCTTATACTTTCTTTTTTATGTACATAAAAAGACTGGTGATGCATGGCTTCAAGAGCTTTCCGCGAAAAACAGAGATTCCCTTTACTCCTGGAATAAATGTTGTTCTTGGCCCAAATGGATCTGGTAAGTCAAATATTTCAGATGCAATATGCTTCGTATTGGGGAGAATGAGCATGAAGTCATTAAGAGCTGCAAAAGCAGGCAATCTTATCTTTTTGGGAACAAAAGAAATAGGACCAGCAAAAGAAGCATCTGTGGAAATAATCTTTGACAATTCCCAAAAAACATTTTCCCTGCATGAACACGAAGTTTCCATAAAGAGAATAGTAAGAAAAAACGGGCAGAGCATTTACAAGATAAACAGCGAAACAAAAACCAGGCAGGATGTTCTTTCTCTGCTTGCCCAGGCAGGAATTGATCCCCAAGGATTTAATATAATCCTTCAAGGCGAGATTCAAAATTTTGTGAGGATGCAGCCAGAAGACAGGCGCGGGATTTTTGAAGAAGTTTCCGGAGTGTCTGTTTACGAATCAAGAAAAGAAAAATCTCTTCACGAGCTTGAAAAAACAGAGGAAAAGCTGAAGGAAGTCTTTGCCATTTTGAGGGAA